>NZ_JSXC01000004.1 GCF_000803215.1 Pectobacterium fontis | reverse complement strand
GCTAAATCAAGGACAGATCAGATGTCATCGTCGCTAAAAATTATCTCAATCAAAGCGAAGTTGATGAACTGAACCGCGTGGTCAATATGTGGCTGGATTTTGCTGAAGATCAGGCCAGACGTCGGCAGCAGATATTTCTACGTGACTGGCAGGAAAAATTAGATCAATTCCTGCAATTCAATGATCGTGATGTATTAAAAGGTGCAGGTACGATCAGCAAGAAAATAGCAGATGACAAGGCTCAGGCTGAATATGAACACTTTGCCGAGCAACAGCGCCGTATAAAAGAAGCAGAGGGCGAACGGGATATCACTGAACTATTACAGTGGCAAGCCAGCCCGAAAGCTAAGGATGTGCCATGAGTATGCAATATGTTCTAAAATTCCTGCACTGACATTACTTACTAACCTAGATTTAACAGCGTCCAGTGACTTCAGGTCGTGTGACGTAGGCTGATTAAAGTACATCCAGATTGCCGGGGGCTGTGATTTTAAATAAACTGTATCATATCGCTGAACGTAGCTACAGCAAACGTTTTTATCGGTTAATGGGGCGGTGATAGCCGTTTGAAGTTCCTGAGCAGATGGCATACGCAACACGAGCAGAAAAGGGATATATTGCGATAATGCTCGCAAAATCAGTGGGATTCAAGTCTCCTGTTGCTCTCAGAATGTTACCTCACGCCACCTTATCAACGTAGATAACCCTGTGATGTTCGGCGTCAGTGATACTTTGCATATGTGAGATTCTGGCGATGAGTAAAAAGGTGAGCAGGTCCTTTATGCCATATTTTCTGTAGATATTATTTTTCATGTTGTTGGCAGTTTTATGGGTTATCACCATTTTCCTTGCGATGGTTTTTATTGCTACTCCGTCCAACCAATAGCCGAAAAATACTTTCTCATTCGGTGATAACGATATCGTTTTGCCTTTTATTTCTCTGAACGATGACAGGGCAGAGATCACTTTTTTAATCGTACTCATCGATGCATGTTTTGATAACAGCAATACCTTTTTAGCCACCATTACTGGTGTATGTTTGCGGTTGTTCAGAATAATGATGAATGTCCGTTGATGATCGGTAATGATGTGAGTCAATAGCGTCATGTCGATACCGTGTTCAATATCAACAACAGTGATGGGTACACTGCCACCATCCATACTTCCCAGACAGGCAAACGCTGCCGTAGTGAAAGGGCAGCGGCTGAATATCTCAATGCTCATGGCGACAGTGATTCAGTAGAAAAATAGCAACGTGATGTCTCTGACGGCGCATCATCCCTGTAACAGCTTTAATACGTTTCCTGACTGCTGATTGGCTTGCGACAAGACGGACAAAGAAGCTTGTTGCAGGATCTGGGATTTTGTCATCGCGGAAACCTCAATGGCGTAATCCGCATCCATTATGCGTGAGCGGGCGGCAGTGGTGGCAACCTTCTCCTGTGACAACACGGTAGTGACGGATTCAAAGCGGTTCATCTTGCTACCGTATTCACTGCGGTAACCGTCCAGCGTTTTCAGTGCGTTATCGAACGTTGCTAATGCCGCACTGGCCTGTTCTGGTTTACTTAGCGTCACAGAGGAAAGCCCCAGTGACTGGCTGTCTGCTGGCGTTGGGTTGAGGGTGACCGTTTGCAATTCATCACCGAAATTCGCCCCGACAACAAATGTCGTTTCCTTGCTGATTGGTACGGAAGGCGGTAAAGGTGGGGCCGGCTCCGTGGGTGTGGGCAGTTCATCCCAGCTTGCGTTGCTGTAAAACATGCCGCTGCCAACCACAATGACAATCAGATCTTCTGTCACCTCATCAATATGAATTTTTTCCAGTCGGTTTGCAGCCCCCACATTCCCATCGTTAAATCCCCCGGTGTTGGCATCTTCAAAACGGTCGCCATCACCGCTGTAGGTGATGGTCATACCTTGGTCAGTTGTCTGTGCCCCAGTATTGATATTGTATTCCCCGGCTTGCAGCAGCGAATCTGCCGAGTAGGTGGCTCCAGGTAAAAAGCCGTTATCTTGCGTAATCACGGCGGTATTCATGGTACTTTCATCTGTCACACCGTTTGCTGACCAGACGATATCGGCGTCTGTGCCTTCTGCGGGCGTACCGGCCAGATGTCTGCCGTCTCGCGCAAAGAGCTGGATATCGTCATCGGCGCTTAATGAGTCGATGGTGATGGTGATATTTTTTGCGCCAGCAGGAATGTAAGCTAGTGAGACCACCCCGGAAGGAAATTGATACTGCGTATTCGCATCCGTAAATTTCTCTGCCAGTGGCAACGTGTTGCCCAGTTTGACAGGCTGAGGGCCCGGTTCAGCAGGTGCCAGTGGATAACGACCAAAGATCTGTGTCGATGAGGCAAGGCGGTCAATCTCTTCCCTAATCTGCTGATATTCACTGTTCAGGCTGGCCTGATCGGTATCGGACAGCGTACCGTTTGCCGCCTGCACCGCGAGTTGCCTGCCGCGCTGTATCAGGTTATTGATGGTACTTAACCCACTCTCGGCAGTTTGCATCAGGCTGAGACCATCTTTCATTCCGTTGGTGATGACGCTGTTGGCATTCAGATTGGCAGTCATCCGGTTGGCAATAGCCTGACCAGCGGCATCATCCTTCGCGCCGTTGATGCGCAGACCCGATGAAAGTCGTTCAATCGCCTGGCTCAATCGGGTGGCCGATTTATCCTGTTGATTCCGTATCGTTAAATGAAGAGAGGTAATCGGCGTCATTGCGCACCAGTCCTGATTTGGCAAAAACAACGGGATGATTTTTATCTGCTGATTATTGATTTACCGGATAACAAGCAATAGTTAGCCCTTCCCGATAATGGAAATAAAAACAGATAAAACATTACGTTATGGTTATTTTCGGCAATAGCTTATCGACGGTGGCGATCAAAAGATAATCGTTTTGATAGATCGATGCGATCGTATCGATCGGCGTTACCGATCAAAAGCGCTCTGAATCAGTGTTCACGTAACGGCATGAAAATTAAGCAGGTCGGTAGTCTGCCCAGTAACCAAAGCAGGCGAAGAAGACATATTCTTCAATCACCGCCCGTAGTGTTGGCTGAATGCGCAGGCGGGTGTTAATCCATACCTGAACCTGTCTATCGGTTTTATCTGCCAATGATGCCCATTCACGATAAGACACGCCGTCAAGTAGCTCAGACCAGCACAGTAGCGTCAGTATTTCCCGAATGCCGGGGTCGTTTTCCCGATCAAATAATTGCTGAAGACTGTCACTCAATACCTCCAGATGCAGTCGCTCACATTCGCTGATTAGAATACCACTCAGCATAGGGTATCGGCGGAGATAGCGAGCAGCCTTCACTGGCAGAATAGCTCTGCTACCAGCTTCAATGCGTGATATCCCTGATTGCTGCATTAGCTTGGTGGGAATAATCAGATGCGCTTTACACTGGCCAGGCAGAGACACTGTAGTCAGACGCAACTGGTGGAAGGTATTAATTTTTCTCGTACTGATACCCTGACGGATGGCGTGCGTTGTACTGTCATCAAGATGACTCTGGTACTTATCCAGCAATGTAGATAGCGTCGTGTTACGTGTCATTTGGAAAATGTCTCCAATATGCGGAATAACAGACAGCCCGTGTCCTCCGTGGAATCGGATAGTGGTCTGTTATTCGCATTTTGATAAAAAAGGGGGAAAGATGTGACTACTGGCGAGATTGATCGATACGTTGCTGTAACCAGATTTCGACTTCACTTTGCAGCCAGCGGGAACTGCGGCCCAGCTTAATCGGCCTCGGAAATTCACCCAGTTGAATAAGCTTGTAAAACCATTTGTCGGTTAATCCGGTCAACTGGGTGATAAATGCCATATCGACGAACTGGTCGTCAAGAAGGCGATAATCAGTAGTGGTGCTCATCGTTTTTTCTCCTCTGGTGAATGGAGAAGGAGCCGGAAAAATAAAATTGGCGAACTCCTTCAAATGATTCACCAGCGGAGTAATTTTTTACAAATGAGAGCGGCGTTTGTTTCTGTTGCGTCCTCCATTTTTACATTGGGAAGGAATATCGCTGCACTGATAAATAATCCTCTCCGTTTTCTGATCCTGTTTACTCAGGTAACTCAAGATATATAGCATGTCGTCTCGACCAGTATTGTTGTCCCAAGAGGTAACGCGCTCACCCTGTACGTTATAGTATTCCTGGGGGCTACACCAATGTGTATAACCCGCATCATCGGTAATATCATCCCAGAGTTCAGCTACAGAAAGAAACGTATTCCATGTCTTACGGTGTTTCTGACCGTTAAGGTAAAATGCTGCATGGATATGAAAGCCATGAACTTCGGTATATTCCAGTACCCACACGTACCCTACAAGTCCTTTTATACTCAAGCTTTGTTGGAGTAACTTAACCATGTCCCCTACAATGGTATTTTTATCTGAGTGCTTAAATTCGTAACTCGTTTTAATGTACGCGAAGTCTACGCGCAACATCAGTAACTTTGAGTAACGCAGGAACAACATCTCCTGATGTGCTCTAAGTTTTTGGTTCAGATGCATGTCATGCTGATAGTTTGGATTGATGCTTTTACACTGACGTTTTTTCATGATGTCTATTCCGGTAGGTTTATCTCATGATAATTATTCAGTGCGTTAATTTTTAACGATAAACGGAGTATGACTGATGGGTTTTTTTATATTAACATATCCGAGTTCGAGTGTTTTTAATAATTCGACTAGTAACTAAGTGAAAGGTGTTACTATTTATCTAACAGTGATGGCTGTATTTATTAAATAATACTTTATTCCTTAATCAACCACATCAGCGACGAATCACCCTCATGTCATGAGGTCGGTTCATATAAATTATCACATTCCATAAGTTTATTGTAAATCTATACCCCAAATAATTCGAGTTGCAGGAAGGCGGCGAGCGAGGGCATCCCGATGAGCTTACTTGAGTAAGTGATTCGGGTGAGTGAACGTAGCCAACGCACCTGCCACTTGAAGTGTTACTGGTATATAACTATTTGATTTTATGTTTTTTACTACAAATAAAATTGTATGATATCTGTTATGAATCACACATGAATAACCTGAAAAACACGACTATACGCATCAGTAATTCGTAAGAAAAGATGCCTTTTTCATGCTTTTAGATAGCCTGATTTTAGCTTCATGAATCATGGTTTTTTGATGATGTTTGTAGTAGTTTAATTAAAAAATGAAGATACCAGCAATGGAGGGTAGGAGATGGTTAGGTATATTGAAGTTAAGTCCATTAGGGAGGGGGTTTATCTTCTCTGGCGGATGGGACATTCTGAAGAGGCAAGACGATTTTCATTCGGCACACAGAAAAATTTGCAACTGATTAATGATAAGATAAACAGTATTATTAATGCTGATGTGCATGAGGGTGACGGAGTCACGCGCATTACAAAACATGTGCTCCGGTATAGCGCAATTTACCGTGAGCATAGCGTCGATGAATCACAACTGGTATGGATTAAACAAGATCAGTATGGTTGTATGTATTTTTGGCTACGGTTAATAAAAGAATATGTGACTTTCTACTCTGAAGATGCGGATGATGTATATCCTCAATACTATTTTCGTCGAAAAAGACATCTCTGGCTTATTGGTGAACATTTACCTTCGGCGATACCTGATACACCTGAGCAATGTTATCTGGCTACATTGTCTATTCTCGATATATTACTGACCCAGACAAATAAACATGACTCAATTACGTCTGAAATAAAAAATGATTACTTAAATAACAAAAAAATGTTCAGAAAGGATTTCTCATGGATGGTCGATGCAGGAAAAGAAAATATTGAATGGATAATGGAGCAGTTTTGTTCGGAACGTCGCATATTTAGGAATTTCAGAGATGTCAACATCATTCCTGAGATGCAGGTTTTTGCCATTCCTGCAATATATTATCTCTGGAATGAAGAATCGGCAGAAAAACAACTTTTTCTAAATACGTTGCGAAAACGCTATGCAAATATGAAGCATCGTAAGAAAGTTGCCACCAAAGCACCAATAAATATTCGTATTTCTGAAAACTCTAAAAAAACGCTGGTAAAACTTGAGAAACGTTTTAACCGTAACAGGGCTGATGTGATCGAATTTCTGATAGAAAAAGCATGGGCAGAACTGAATCAGAAAAACTAAAAAAATCTCAGTTATATATCACCTCATTGGATTACCACCCATTTCAATTCATCAGGCCATCCATCCCGGATGGCCTTTTTCATTCTGAGGTTGATATGAAAAAATCATCAGGCTATGCCCTGATACGCCGTCATCTGCGGCGTTATCCCCGTTCGTTACGTCATGCACTTATGCAGGAATTGACCCGGTTGGTCACCTATGAACCGGTGATTGGCATTATGGGCAAAACCGGCGTAGGAAAATCCAGCCTATGCAATGCGCTGTTTCGCAGCGAGGTCTGCGCGGTGAATGCTGTCGCAGCCTGTACCCGTGAACCACAGCGAATACGTCTGCGTTTTGGTCGTCATTATCTCACGCTGGTTGATTTACCCGGTGTCGGTGAAAGCCAGCAACGGGATGAGGAATATCGCGCACTGTATCAATCCCTGTTGCCGGAGCTGGATATGGTGCTGTGGGTCTTGAAGGCAGATGATCGCGCCTATTCTGCCGAGGAGCAGTTTTATCGTGATGTGTTCGGCTTCGTGAACGGTGAGCATCCGCCGATACTCTGGCTACTCAATCAGGTCGACAAGATTGAACCGAGCGAGGAATGGCACTGGGCCTCTGCACAACCGTCATTCAGGCAGCGGGAACATATGGCGCAAAAGCAGGCGGTTATCGGGCAACAACTCGGTATCGTGGCAGAGAACATTTTGCCGCTTTCCGTTAAAGGCCGTTATCAACTGGGAAAGATGGTGGAGGCGATGATAACCCTTCTCCCAAAGCAGGCCCGCAGTCCGGTCATTCCGCATTTGCGTGCCGAACACCAAACCGACAGCGCGGTACAGCAGGCTAGGGCAGGATTTTCCGACACGGTGGTCAGTGCGGTGGATTGGGTCATTGATCACTCTCCGTTGCCTCAGGTGGCAAAGCAGGTGCTGCATGGTGTCACCCATTCTGTTGCCAGAGCGGCGAATGCTGTGTGGTCTTTCTTCTTCGACTAATGTTTTTGCTGCTTCCCATCAGGTTTCTTTATCGTCACCGATCGATTTTGTCGATCGAACCGATCGAATTGATTTGTTATACCGCCATTTCTCCCCGCTATAAAATCGACATTCCACTCTGAGAATTTTTTACTTTTACGAATCAATAACATGTTCATGTAACGCGTATGCGTCTGGAGGGCAATGATGCCGTTGTTACTGCTTTGGGTTGGACTGGCAATCGTACTGGGATGCGTGGCATCCAGTAACGGTCGCTCATTCTGGGGCTGGTTTATTTTGGGTATGGTCATCGACCCGTTATTGGCCGGATTGCTGTATTACCTGATTTGCAGAGAAAAATAATATGCGAACGCTGTTGAAGCTGTTTGGCCGCTTTATGCGCTGGTATATCACGCTGGTGATTTTTATGGCCTGCCTGCTTTTCATCATCAATACCGTTGGCGGATGGGCCGGTTTTTAACCGAAAGCCCTTCCGAAGGAAAATCACAATGAAAACACAACCTGCACTGCCATGCAGCGGGATGCTGCTGGCCTCCCTGATTGTTCTTCCCATTTTGTCTGTACAGGCAAAGCCTGCTGACAATGAACCGCGAATTATCACCGACAGCGGAGGGCATATGGTTTGCCATCTCTGTGGACCCGACAGAAAAGACAGTTTCTTTATTTCTGACTATCCACAGGGTTATAAAAATAAAACGGATCAGTACAGCAAGTTATGGGACATGACGCGCTATACCATTCTGCTGAATGATGCCATTCCTGCTTATACGGCTAACCGGACACCCGATTTTTATTACATCGATAAATATGCAGCCTCTCCCACCGTTCACTTTATTGAGTTTGACGATGACCGCTCTGATTTATCGGCTGTAGCCACCGTGTCGGTTACGGAAAATAAAAATAACACGCTACTCACTGTCACCTGGAAGAATGGAGAGAAAAACCGTTTCCAGATGAATAACCAGGCTCTGGCGTATCAGGCACAAATTCTGAGAAACACGCAGGACCAGCTTTTTTGCCGGAATTGCGGAGACAGTGGTAAGGATGTGCTGGTTCAGGGCGCGGATACCGCCAGCCTTTATACCCGTTTGACCGACACGCCGTATTACGCCTTTCTGGAACAACGTGCCGGGATGGCCTGCCCGGCAGGAAGTTGGTATGCCGTCAATAAAACCAACCCCGCTCCTGAAATCAAGACGATTAGCATCAAGGATTGCAGTGAAATCGTGAAGATTGACAGCACCCATGATGCCGACAAAACCACGCTTAACCTTACCCACTACAACGGAAAAAAGGACTCGCTGACATTCAGCCATCGTTGAGTGTTATCCCCTCTGGTCATTGACCGGCATCGGCCTGTCGAATAAAGGAAAATATCATGAAAAAAGCACTCATCGCGCTGTGTCTGGGATTGTGCTCGTTCAGCGTTTTTGCAGAAAACGCGCCAGTCAGAGTGAAAAGCTATATTGCATCAGGAAACTGGTACGCCGGTCCCTATTATCCAAGGATATCCGTGACGGCGTTAACAGATGCTGTCGTCGTCAAAGACATTACGGTTAATCGGGGAAATTGTAAGCATCTTTCCGAAGCGTCCTGGAAGCCCGTTCGACTCCGTTTCGGCAGCACTTTTGAAACGACATTCAAGTCAAAAAACTGGGGAGCCGAATGTAATGTCCTTGAAATCATTGTTGATACCGATCAGGGCAGATGGGAATTCAGGATGGAGTAATCGCTGACCTTATTCGCTATTCCATAACCAATACCTCGTGCGTCTGCGCGAGGCATTGGATTTATGTGCTCTTATCATCCATTTCACCCTGCTTTTTCATCATCCACCGTTTAGATAAGGAATCACTATGTCATGTAATTCATTGGCAGGCAGCGTTGCGTCCAGAGAGCAGCGCATCATCAAAATGGCGCTGTGCCTGCTGGAAAAACGGGTGCGTAAAAATGTGCGGCAGTTCAAAACCTCGGAGGACACCAAAAGTTGGTTACTGCTGGAGCTTAGCGGCCTGGAGCGTGAAGTCTTTATGGTGCTGTATCTGAATAACCAGCATCGTCTGATAGAAAAGGAAGTTATCGCGCTGGGCGGTATCAGCAGTACCGAAGTGCATCTGCGTGAAATCCTCAAAGCCTCACTGCGTCATAACGCCGCTGCCGTGATATTGGCACACAATCATCCTTCCGGCTGTGCCGAGCCCAGCCAGGCTGACCGTCATATCACCGACAAGCTGAAGGAATCACTGTCACAACTCGACGTCAGAGTCCTCGATCATCTGGTTGTCGGCGGCGCTGAAGTGGTGTCGTTCGCTGAACGCGGCTGGCTTTAATGACTGTATTTACTACCGCGCTTTTATAAGGAAACAATCATGCCATCATCGGATACCCCGGAATGGGGACTAAAATGTGCCATCACTCCGCGACTCGGAGCCAGACTGGTGCAGGAAGGTAACCGTCTGCATTATCTGGCAGACCGGGCCAGCTTTATCGGTACGTTCAGCAAGGCAGAAGCCCGTAATCTGGAACACGTCTTCCCTGAGCTGATTAAGCAGTTGGAACAGAAAATGCGAACAGGAGAACTGAATCCCCGCCAGCAGGGTTGTGTCACGTTGCATCGCAACGAATGGACTTGTGAAGCTGATACGCTAGGCAGTGTTGGCTACGTATATATTGTTATTTATCCAACTTCGGCTGCAACACGCTAACTCGCTGTTTTTCTACTCATTCTGTGCATTTTCCTGATTCTATCGACCTAACCTGAAGAGAGTATTCTCATGCAAACAACACCTGCAATCCCGCCACGGGAGGATAACCCCTGTCCGTCACCTATAACCGTCTGGCAACAACTACTGACCTACCTGCTGGAAAAGCACTACGGCCTGACGCTGAACGATACACCATTCTGTGAGGAAAACGTGATTCAGGCGCATATCGATGCTGGCGTCACGTTAGTCAATGCCGTCAATTTTCTGGTGGAAAAATACGAACTGGTGCGTATCGATCGCAACGGCTTTAACTGGCAGGAGCAATCGCCGTTTCTTACCACTGTTGATGTTCTCCGTGCCAGACGCGCTACTGGCTTGCTCAAAGTATAAAGACTGCGAGCCGCTTTCCAGTAATACCGCACCAAATCTATTTATTCCTCTCCTCAATGCATAATGCGCCAGCCCTGACCGGCTGGCGCATTTGCTTTTTATGTATGGAACACAAACTATGCAAACTGAACCTGAGGTGTTAACCGAACACACCGAGCTGATTTGCTCGACCAACATTGAGCGTATCATCACCGGACGTGATGCTGCGCTACAACAGATAGAACAACTCCTTAATCAGCTACAGTCGATCTCAATGCTAACGGCGACTATCGGTGGCGGCACCGCCGAAGACTGGGCATTAAAGCAGGGGCATCGCTACGATTGCTGGCTGACAGAAACGCCAGCTAAAGCGATGCCCGCCATCACTCGCACGTTGGATCGTAATATCTGGCGTGACCTGATGCTGAAATCCGGCATGCTGTCGCTAATGGACGCCGAAGCGCGCAGCCAGTGGCACAAGAATCTGGAAGAGGGTGACCTACCGGCCATCAGCGAAACCAATATTCTCAGCACATTTGAGCAGCTTCACCAGAGCAAGCGGGAGGTATTCGAGCGTGGGGTGATCAATGTGTTTAAAGGCTTGTCTTGGGATTACAAAACCAACCATCCTTGTTACTTCGGCAAGAAAGTCATCATCAGTAACCTGGTGACATACAACCGGTGGGGCTTTGGCCTGAACTGGGGCTGGCGACGCGATCAGCTGGCTGATCTGGAACGTATGCTTTATCTGTTGGATGGAAAACCGATTCCTGATAGCCGGGGCGATGTCACCATCCGGCTAATGGACCATATCCGTTATAACCCGCACAAGCAGGAATACGAGGATGAGTTTTTTAGCGTCCGTTACTTTCAGAAAGGCACCGGGCATCTAACCTTTAAACGTCCCGACTTGATCGAGAAGATGAACGACATTATTGCTAAACATTATCCAAGGATGTTGGCGGCGAGGTGATCACATGACGTAGCAGGGATGCTGATGTTGTGTTTGCCACAGGTAGTGACGCTAACAGAATCATGCTATTTTAATAAGTATTATTAACTTTTATTAAAAGGTGGCATTCATGGGACAACCAGCAAAACAGACGATCAGTGCTCAGATACCCGCCGAACTTGCTGCTGCGGTTGAAAGCCTGGCTATTGAACTGGATAGATCCAAAAGTTGGGTGATTAAAGAAGCGTTGACCGCAATGATTGAAGAGAGAGAACGGCGGCATCAGCGGATTTTGAAAGGCCTTGCTGATGTTGATGCGGGAAGAGTAGTAAGCCATGCAGATGTGATCGATTTCGCCAACAAACTGAAAAAGTCATAATCAATGGAAATACGTTGGACGCAAAAGGCACAGGATGACTTGGAACGTATTTATGGGTTTGCCAGTCAGTACAGTCGGCAACATGCTGACGAGGTGTTAGATCGCTTGATCATCGGCACTACGGGGCTTGCTGACCATCCAAGAATCGGCGTATCTCAGACAAGATATGAACCACGCGAAGTGAGAAAAATCTTGTTTGATGATTATGAAGTTCACTATGAAATTCAGCACGATACTATTTATATCGTCGATCTTTGGCATACACGAGAAGATCGCTGAATTTCGTTGTCTTTGGAGTAAAACATGACGATGAGAGATCGTATTCAGTCCAGACTGAGACGTTCCACGCATTATGTCTTCACTCGTGATGACTTCAACGATATTGGCAGCTATGCCCAAGTTGGAAAAGTATTATGTAGTCTGGTCAGTGAAGGCCTATTGTTGAAAGTGGGTTATGGGGTATACACCAAAGCTCGTCAAAATAGCATTACCGGCAACATTATGCCTGCTGCACCAGGGGGATCTTCAGCCGTAATTATTGAAACGCTGGAGCGTTTAAATATCCCTTATCGTTTTGTTGGCGCAACGGCAGCGTATAACAGTGGAAAATCTACGCAAATCCCAGCCTCTCTGGAAATAGAAACCCCACCGAGTTTTAAGAGAGTGCTTAGCGTAGGGAACAGTAAGCTCAATTGATGACTTGAAGCATTAGCTCTTTCCTTAATCGTATTTGCTGCTATCGATATAGTGTAGTTCTATCTTACAGCTTGCTGATATTGCTGAAACGGCAAAGAGATTGCCAATTAACCCTGATTGGTGTTTATAACGCTATTACGTGTTTTAATGCTGTTTACCGATTTCAGTAGGGTATGTTCCATGTTGCAAAACAAGATCAAACAGTTTCGTACCCAGCTATCTATCACTCAACGTGAGCTGGCAGAAAGAGTGGGAACCAGTCAGCAACAGATTCAGCGCATAGAGACAGGGAAAGTTGCCGCAAAGCTAGGTTTGGCACAGACGATATGCGCTGTTTTGAATAAGCCGTTAAGCGCAGTGTTTCCTGATGGTGATGAAGTGTTAAAGGAGTTCCGCACTTATCGTACTCAGACTGATGAAGAGCTGGATAGCTGTGCTGCCAATGGTATTGAAATGGATAACGGTATTTGGTCCGTGAAGATCTACCTGAAAGGACATCAAGATCCACTCTGGCTGCCAATATCTGCGGCTGATAAGCGTCGATTCTTTGCCTATTTTCAAGAGAAAACAGATCCAGAGATTGAGCGATTTTTTATATTCGATTCAGAGCAGCATCGCTATGCGTTAAATACCCGCGAAGTGGCATTTCACCAGTTTCTGTTTGAACCATTTACTCCTATTTACGGCGATGGTGATGAGCATGGGACTGAAGATATCTATTATAATGTCCACATTGCGCTGGAAAACGGCGGCCCAATTATCGGACTGAGCGTCGAATCGGATGAGCCTGAAAACGAAGAGACAGGAGCCTTAGGACAGTTAGACGGACTCTTTGATATGCTTGAGTCTGGCCCTGAAAAAACAGCACGTTATGTGATAGCCGATGTTGACGGAGAAGATGCTTTTATCCGTATTGGCTCAATCGCTATGGTGAAGGTTTCGCTTGATGCGCTAGAGCCTGTTGAAGATGGTGACGATGAAATTTAATTAATTGATTTATATAGTTTTTTAAAATAAATGAGGCTGAGTATATATGTGAGTATACAATATAATATCACTGGTTTTTAAAATTATATTTATCAGTTGGTTACGTTGTAAAATTCGGTCCGGCCTTCGCACCATTGTATGAAAATTAAGTCACCTCAGGGTGGCTTTTTTTTATGTCCGTAATCGTCCAGTGACGTCAATATATATCTGTAAAATAACGATTTTAATTTAATTCTCATCTCTGCGTTTTTGTCTTTTTTATCCACAGTGGTCTTTTTTCGTCCATTGACACCCAGATGATTTGGGGGTCAAGATAAGGGTCAATTCACTTCGATTATGAGTTGACCCCCAAATTATGGCACTGACCGACGTTGTTGCCCGTACCGCCAAGCCCCGTGAAAAGCCTATAAGCTCGCGGACGCGCACGGCCAGTATCTTTTGGTAAGTCCTAACGGCTCTAAGCGCTGGTATCTCAAGTACCGCTTTGAAGGTAAGGAAAGCCGGATTGCGTTCGGTGCCTATCCGCTAGTCTCGCTGGCAAAAGCCAGAGAGAAGCGTGATGAGGTAAGATTGCTGCTGTTGGGAGGTATCCACCCAACGGAAAAGCGTGAAGAAAAAAAAGAGCAGGCGCAAGAGGCGTTGAATACTTTTGCCAAGGTCGCGCAGGACTGGCACCGAAACATTAGCCAAAACAGATGGTCAGAAACACACGCCGGACGGGTATGGCGCGATATGGAACGAAATCTACTGCCTGCTATCGGGCATCGCCATATTGCCGACCTGAAAACTAAAGACCTGCTCGAACCGCTGAAAGTCGTCGAACAGAACGGTCATCTTGATTTGGCGTCACGGTTGCGCCAACGCGTCACCGATATTATGCGCTACGCGGTGCAAAACGATCTGATAGAGCGCAACCCCGCGCAAGACCTCTCCGGCGCGATAGCCGCGCCAAAAGCCACCCATCGGCCAGCTCTGAAGCTGAATAAACTGCCTGATTTTCTGGCAAGGATAGAACGCCACAAAGGGCGGGCGTTAACCAGACTGGCGTTAAAACTCACGCTGTGCGTTTTTATCCGCTCCAGTGAGCTACGCTTTGCCCGCTGGCCGGAAATCGATTTTAAACGCGCCATGTGGACGATACCGGCTGAACGTGAAGCCATCCCTGGTGTGAAGCACTCACAGCGCGGCGCAAAGATGCGCTCTGAACATCTGGTGCCGTTATCCCGACAGGCTTTAGCACTACTGGAAGAGATTAAGGCCATCAGCGGCGCTCATGAACTGATCTTCCCCGGCGATCGTCGGCCAACCAAACCGATGAGTGAAAACACTGTCAACAACGCATTACGAACAATGGGCTATGACACCACCACCGAAGTGTGTGGACACGGCTTTCGCACCATGGCTTGTAGCGCACTGGTGGAGTCCGGCCAGTGGTCACGGGATGCGGTAGAGCGCCAGATGAGTCATCAGGAATGCAACGGCGTTCGTGCTGCCTATATCCACAAAGCGGAACATCTGGATGAGCGCAGGCTGATGCTGCAATGGTGGGCGGATTATCTGGATGCCAATCGGGAAGCGTTTGTGGTGGCGTATGAGTTTAAGAGAGCTTACTAAATTATATAAATTTACTTTGCATTAAAATAACGTCATGGAGAGATAATAAGATGAGTGTCGAGGTAGCAACAGCGGTCGGATTGCTTGCAATACCATTGTCAGCGGCATTAGGGTTTGTAGCAATTATAATTGGACATGCTGGATTTAATTCTGATAAGAAGAAAAAAATATCTAAATCAATAAGTAATATTAATCTGGGCTCAGAAGCAATAAATGGATTTTCTGATTATTGGGCTGGTTATTATTTTAAATTATTTGGTGATGGATTTTTCTCAAAAAGACAGCTAATAACCATTCCACTATTTACTATATTATATTCATTTATATTGTTTTTTGCTTGGTTTATGTATTTTCTAATTTTTCTTAATCCTAACAAGATAATTCCAGAGCAAATTCCAATGCCAATTAAATTAGCTATTCATGATTTTTATTTATATGGCATATGGTATTCTATTTTACTGGATTTCATATCTATTCAATTGACTAAAATGTATATAAAATCAAAAGGTAAATCTAACTTTTCGTTCATGAAGTCTGTTTTTTATTTTTTATTATCTATTTTTATTGTTTACTTTATTTTTACAACAATTATTTACCAACTTAAATTAGATGCAGCTGATGATTTATATAATAAATTTGGCTTATATCTTGAGTTAAGGCCTACGTTGAACTATGAACCATTTGAGTCAATAAATGAATCTTTAAATTTGATTGAGAGTAGTACGTTCATGGTCGTGACATCAAAAGGAATCTTGTCGAATTACTTTGTCCCTCAGGCAGTCATGTTTTACAGTTCTTTTATTTCTCAGATATCTTTACTTTTGATATTTCTTTCTTATTTACTTTCAAGAATTCTTATTAAATTTAAAATATTATCTATAGATTTTGTGAAGGGGGTTGGAACTGCAAAGTATACGGCCTATGGATTTCTTGGTTTAACGATAATTTCTTTTTTATTTGTTTTAATGCTTGTGGTAATCATATACTTGATAGTTTCATCATAAAGATTAACCAATAATTTAGATTGTGCATTTATTTTTGAAAAATATTCTCATTATCCACCGCGCCAGCCCCTTTTTTGGGAGGGGCTGGCGCTCATCTTTCTTATGTGGATGATTTTCCAGCTACTCATCATATCCAAGTATCATGTTGCCAGATCGTTTTCCACCATATAGAAGTAGCAAGCCGGGATGTGTAGCACCGACGCTAGCCGACAAGCCAGTGCAAAATCCGGCTTATAAATACAGCGCTAATCTTAACCCAGTGACAGCTTAAGCTGCATCCCGCAAGCAGCGGCATACCGTTGTAAGGTTGAGATACTCGCACTGGAAACATTTCTCTCAAGGCGGCTCACCGCAGGTTGGCTTACACCCATGCGCGCGGCGATCTCTGTACTTGTCAGACCTGACTTGGACTTCATTTCGATCAGAACAGCGCGAAGCGCTTCTTCTTGAGTTTCGTCCTCATACGCTTTTTTAACTTCAGGATTAGAAAGCGCTTTCGCTTTAATTTCAGAGAAGTTGATACCTTTAACTGCCATCTTTCAATTCCTCCCATCTTGACTTTGCCAGCGCTGTTTCAGCTTTCGGGGTCTTAGGGGTTTTCTTTACGAATGTCCTTAAAATATAGATCTTACGTCCTTTTGCGTAAGCAAAAAACGTTCTGCTGATGTCTTTTCTACCAACCCGTAGCTCAAACAACCCACCTTCGATGATGTCTGTGTCTGGATATCTTAGCTTTGGCTCTTTAGCTTCAAGCTTTTCAAGCCCTTTAAGCGTTTTTGCTTGCATGACCGGTTCGAGATCATAAATTTCGCTTGCAGCTTCGGGGTGAAAAATCAATTCATACATGTCAATCCCCATTATTAATGGGGGATATAACTAATAAGTTATAATAACTCAAATGTTATATTTAGTGTGTATCGGCAGAGTAAAACATTAGCAAGCTATCCCCCACCTGATTCCGTTGCGAGAGCGGCGTGATCCGTTCCCCCTCAAAGGCGATCAGGCGATCCTTCTCCAGCTTGTCCAGCCTGCGGGTAAACTTCTTGTTGAAATGTATCCGAGCTATTATACGTAGACATGGTCTAGGGCTGGGGTGATCCATTAAGGGTGATTCACACATGGGTAAACACTTTCTTGTCTGTATTTTTGCACTGTTTGCTTTTTCTGCCAGTGCCGGAAATGGTGGATATATGGGCCAGTCTGGTAAATCCGGTGCTGATGGTGGGAATGGCTCGGATGGCGGCAGTTCAGATCATTCGCCGGGGCGGGCAGGATGTCCGGGCGGAACGGATCCCGATCAGAATGGCAATTTTTATCTCCCGGGAACGAAAGAACAATGTAATCCAGGCCCGCAGGACTCAGCAAAAAGTGGTCGTTCTCTTTAATGCATAAGAGGCGATAGGGTAATTACCCGTCGCCTTTGTAAGGCGTGCCGCGTCGCCGCGGAAATTTTCGGATGCTATACCTGATAGGGATGCTTGCACAATTTGCGGCTCGCAGGCAAAGGGGAAACAGTGAGGGGATTACCAAGCGTCTCGATCGGGATACCCGATCGAGACGTTAAAATGGAGACGATTAAACGGCTTTTGCCAGTTGCTGTTGGCGGTTGCTGGCTAACCAGTCGCTGATGCGTTGTTTCTGCGCGTCATCGAAGCGCATGCCCAGTTTAGTCCGGCGCCAGATGACGTCATCCAGCATGACCGCCCACTCTTTTTCGACCAGATAGCGCAGTTCCACTTCATACAGGTCATGACCGAAATCTTCACCCAGATCGCTGATTCCTTTCACGTTGTTCAGAATCAGTTCGCTGTTTGAACCGTACGTGCGGCTGTAACGACGCGTCAGTGACTCAGGCAGATTGAAGCGGCGACGCAGTGCGGCGGCGTAGTCATCACGCGTGCCAGCAATATCGCCACCCGGCAGTACGGCACCTTTCGTCCAGGCTTTACCCGCTTGCGGGTAGTATTTGTGTAGCTTATCCAGCGCGTGTTCTGCCAGCTTACGGTATGTTGTCAGCTTGCCGCCAAACACGGAAAGCAGTGGAGCCTGACCGTGATCATCATCGACTGACAGCGTGTAATCGCGGGTAATCGCCTGTGGAGAATCGGACTCGTCATCGCACAGTGGGCGCACGCCAGAGTAAGTCCAGACGATATCGTCACGCGTAAGTTGCTGTTTGAAATGGTCGTTATACACATCCAGCAGGTAGCCGACTTCGTTATCGTCGATCTTCACATCGTGCGGATTACCTTTATATTCGACGTCGGTGGTGCCGATGATCGAATAGTCGTCCTGCCACGGGATCACGAACACGATACGGTGATCTTTGTTTTGCAGAATATAGGCCTGCGGCTGGTTATGGACTTTCGGCACCACGATGTGGCTGCCCTTGATCAAACGGATGCCGTAAGGCGATTTCAATTGCAGGCCGTCATCAAAGAATTCTTTCACCCACGGGCCGGTCGCGTTCACCAGACCTTTAGCGCGCCAGGTAAAGGTTTCACCGGTCAGTGAATCAACCGCGTCCACAATCCACACGCCTTGTTCACGGCGAGCGCGGGTGACCTTGGTGCGAGTACGGACATCGCCGCCACGTTTGATGACTTCCTGCGCGTTTAATACCACCAGACGCGCATCGTCCACCCAGCAGTCAGAATATTCAAAACCTTGCTTCAGCTCAGGCTTTAGCACGGAATCTGCACCGAATTTTAATCCCTTACTGGCAGGCAGGCTAACGCGTTTGCCAATGTTGTCGTACATGAACAGGCCGATGCGAATCATCCAGGCCGGACGCAGGTGCGGCTGATGAGGCAAACGAAAGCGCATAGGGAAAATAATGTGCGGTGCCATTTTTAGCAGCGTTTCACGCTCAGACAGCGCTTCGCTGACCAAACGAAACTCATAGTGCTCAAGGTAACGCAGGCCGCCGTGAATCAGCTTGGAGCTGGCGGAGGACGTGGCACAGGCGAGATCCTGTGCTTCCAACAACAGGACTGATAGCCCTCGCCCAGCCGCATCTGCGGCGATGCCTGCACCGTTAATTCCGCCGCCGATAACGATGAGATCTTTGGTTTTCACGTTTCTTCCTCCACCCTCGAATAAATCAAAATGTTCGTTTTCGAGCATTATAATAATCGAAAACAAACAAATCAGCCAAGGGTTAACCAAATAAAAACATTTATGCGTGACGAAGCTAACAATATGATGATGATTGTCACATTAATTTAAGGGTTATTGGGGCGGAATGGTGCGATTTTGTCGTCATGCTTCACATTGAGTGAATCGCTGTTTTTATAAATAACCTTATAATCATATAGGTTTTATGCCGCTGAAGGCGGGTTACAATGACGCCAGTTGTTACTAACACTCAGTCCATTATTAACAAGGTTGTCACTTTCGATGGAACAATTTGAAGCTATTAGTATTGAACAAGCTCATGCCCGCTGGCAGGAAGGGGACGTTGTGGTTGATATTCGCGATCCACAGAGCTTCGCCGCAGCCCATGTTCCCGGCGCGGCGCACCTGACGAACGAAACGTTGTCTGATTTTGTGCGCGGAGCCGATTTAGAAGCGCCAGTCATGGTGATTTGCTACCACGGCATTAGCAGCCGCAATGCTGCACAGTATCTGATTAGCCTGGGTTTCGATTCGGTGTACAGCATCGATGGCGGCTTTGAAGCCTGGCAAACCCGCTACCCGCAAGATACGCAGGCGCAAGCCTGAACGCATGACGATTAGCGTTTTGATTATCATGTTCCTTACTCAACTCACTCACTGGCGCTCCCCGCTATGATGATTCGCGTTATTACTCTCTCTAACCCACGTCTGGCTCAGGCATTTGTTGATTACATGCGCACGCAGCAGGTTCATCTGGAAATGCGGCCCCAGGGGCATGAAGCAGAACTGTGGCTGGAGGATGAAACCCAGTTGAAGACGGTTCAGGAAGCGCTGGAGATTTTTCTGCGTGACCCGACAAATCCGCGCTATCTGGCAGCCAGTTGGCAAACGGGAACGGTGGATGCCGGTATTCAATACCAACGCTATTCTTACCTGCAAACGCTGAAACAAAAGGCAGGGCCGCTGACGCTATCGGTGATGGTCGTCACGATTGCGGTGTTCATCCTGATGCAAATTTCAGGCTATGAAAGCGTGATGACGTGGCTGGCGTTTCCGGCGGAAGGGCAGCAACTACAGTTGTGGCGTTGGTTCAGTCATGCTTTGTTGCACTTTTCCCTGTTACATCTTTTGTTCAATCTGATGTGGTGGTGGTATCTGGGGGGGCCGGTTGAAAAAGTGTTGGGAACCGGCAAACTGCTGGTCATCACGCTGGTTTCTGCGCTGGTCAGCGGCTGGGCGCAGTCGTGGTTCAGCAGCACCTATTTTGGTGGCTTGTCCGGCGTGGTTTATGCCCTGATGGGCTATGTCTGGCTGCGAGGGGAAAGAGAACCTGACGGCTATTTATCTATGCCGCGTAGCCTGATGGCCTTCGCTTTACTGTGGCTGGTTGCCGGATATTTCGATATTTTAGGCATGTCGATCGCGAATGCGGCGCATGTGGCTGGGCTGGTTGTCGGGCTATTGATGGCCTTTTGGGACACGTATAATAAAACAAACCCCCGGTGAATCGGGGCGTCTTAGGGGATAAATGTGAAGCAGACACAACGGCATGACGCCATTATTGAACTGGTGCGTCGGCAGGGATATGTCAGTACTGAAGAGTTGGTGGAGCATTTTGCGGTGAGCCCACAGACCATCCGTCGCGATCTGAACGATTTGGCCGAACAGAATAAAATCCATCGCCACCACGGCGGTGCGGCCTTGCCGTCCAGTTCAGTAAATACGGCCTACCATGACCGTAAAATGATGTGGTCGGATGAAAAAGCGCGTATTGCCCGGCGGGTGGCGAGCCAGATTCCAGACGGTGCGACCTTGTTTATTGATATCGGCACGACGCCTGAAGCGGTGGCTTATGCGTTGATGCAGCATAAGGATTTGCGCGTGGTCACCAACAACCTGAACGTGGCAACGCTGCTGACGGCAAAAGAGGATTTTCGCCTGATTTTGGCCGGTGGCGAGGTGCGTACCCGCGATGGTGGCATCATGGGCGAGGCGACGCTGGATTTTATCTCCCAGTTCCGTCTGGATTTCGGCATTTTGGGCATCAGCGGTATTGACATGGATGGGTCATTACTGGAGTTTGATTACCATGAAGTGCGCACGAAACGGGCGATTATTGAAAATTCTCGCTGCGTCATGCTGGTGACGGATCATTCCAAGTTTGGGCGTAATGCGATGGTGAATTTGGGCAACATGGATTTGATCGACTATCTTTTTACCGATCAGTCACCACCACCCAGCGTACTGAAAATCATTGAACAACATAAGGTACAGTTGGAGTTGTGCTGAGCCGATGTGCCTTTTCCATGACGGACAAAGGAGGGGGCACAATGTCAGGTTCTTCAAATAAGTCTGATTCAGCAAAAATACCAGGATCGCCAACACATTCTGCGGTGGCAAAAAAGCCCGATACGTTAACGCAGCCTGTTTCTTCTACTCCCCCAGCATTCGCCTTTGATGCGTCACAGTTTGCCGCTGCGCTGCTCCGCCAACCGCGGCTTGCTGGCGTGGAGGCGCTTAATGCGATGACGCCAGTGCAGCGCTGGCGCGCCGTCAGCCTCGCGCTGGCGGAACAACTGCTCATGCATACGGCTTCTCCTGCCACCGCCAATACGCCTCAGCGCCATGTGAATTACCTGTCAATGGAGTTCTTGCCCGGTCGTCTGACGGGGAACAACCTGTTGAATCTGGGGTGGTATGACAAGGTTGCTGCCGCGCTGGCGGAGCAGGGGCTGAATCTGAGCGATATTCTGGAGCAGGAAACCGATCCGGGGTTGGGGAATGGCGGATTAGGGCGGCTGGCGTCCTGCTTTCTGGATTCGATGGCGACGGTGGGGCAGCCTGCAACGGGGTATGGCCTTAATTATCAATATGGTCTGTTTCGTCAGCATTTTGCCGAGGAAAAGCAGCAGGAAACGGCGGATGACTGGCAGCGTGATAGCTATCCGTGGTTTTTACCCCGTACCGAGCTGGCGGTGGATGTCGGGTTTGGCGGTCGTCTGCAACCTCAGACGGACGGGAGCCTGCGCTGGTTGCCGGATACTATTTTCAGAGGGGAAGCCTGTGATTTGCCCGTGATTGGCTACCACAACGGTGCAACTCAGCCTTTGCGCCTGTGGCGTGCGACACATCGCGATCCGTTTGATTTAACCTTATTCAATGACGGCCACTATCTGCGCGCGTCTCAGGCGGGGATTTCCGCCGCCAGCCTGACCAGCGTGCTGTACCCGAATGATAATCATGTGGCGGGCAAACGTCTGCGCCTGATGCAGCAGTATTTTCACTGTGCCTGTTCCGTTGCCGATATTCTGCGTCGCCATCTTAAGGCGGGGCGCGCATTGTCCACGTTGCCAGACTATGAGGTCATTCAGCTTAACGATACTCACCCGACGCTGGCGATCCCTGAATTGATGCGTCTGCTGCTAGATGAACACCAATTGTCGTGGGATGAAGCCTGGTCGATAACCGGACGCACCTTTGCCTATACCAACCATACGCTGATGCCAGAAGCGCTTGAGCGCTGGGATGAGCGGCTGTTTGGCCGCCTGCTGCCTCGCCATTTGTCGATCGTCCGGCAAATTGATACGCAGTTTAAGGCGCAGGTCGAAGAAAAATGGCCCGGCGATCGGCTGATATGGGCGAAGCTCGCCATCCGCCACCAGCGTCAGATCCGTATGGCAAACCTGTGCGTCGTCAGTTGCTTTGCGGTCAACGGCGTGGCGGCGCTGCACTCGGAACTGGTGGTGAAGGATCTGTTCCCCGAATATCATCAACTGTGGCCAACCAAGTTTCATAACGTCACCAACGGCATTACACCACGCCGCTGGCTGAAGCAGTGTAACCCGGCGCTGTCTGCGTTGATTGACGACACGCTGCGCACGCCGTGGGTGAATGATTTGCCCGCGTTGCAAGGGCTGGAGCCTTATGCTGACGATGCCGGATTTCGTGAACGCTATCGGCAAATCAAGGCCGATAATAAAGTGCAACTGGCAACCTATCTCCGCCAGCAGTACGACATGGTGGTCGATCCGCAGGCGCTGTTTGATGTGCAAATCAAGCGATTGCATGAATACAAACGCCAGCATTTGAATCTGCTTCATATTCTCGCGCTATATCGTCAATTGCGTGACAATCCGCATCTGGATATAGTGCCGCACGTCTTTTTGTTCGGTGCCAAAGCGGCGCCGGGCTATGTTTTAGCGAAAAACATCATTTATGCCATTAATCGGGTCGCTGGGGTCATTAATCAGGATCGTCGTGTTAACGATCGCCTGAAGGTGATCTTCCCGCCGGACTATCGCGTATCGCTGGCTGAACGGATGATTCCTGCTGCGGATATCTCTGAGCAGATTTCAACGGCAGGTAAAGAAGCTTCTGGCACGGGCAACATGAAGCTGGCGCTGAACGGCGCATTGACCGTTGGTACGCTGGACGGGGCGAATGTAGAAATGGCGCAGCAGGTGGGTGAAGACAATCTGTTCATTTTTGGTCACACCGTGGAACAGGTAAAAGCGTTGCAAGCTCAGGGGTATAAGCCGTCTGACTACCTTGCTGTGACGCCGCTGTTGCGGGAAATACTGAACGAGTTAGCGAGCGGCGCCTTCAGTCAGGGGGATAAAGACGCGTTTACCCCCCTGTTAGATAGCCTGCTGAAACTGGGCGATCCCTATATGTTAATGGCCGATTTTGCACCGTACTGCGAGGTGCAACAGCGTGTGGATGCGCTTTATCGTGAGCCAGATGAATGGACGCGCC
Source organism: Pectobacterium fontis (assembly GCF_000803215.1). Lineage (GTDB taxonomy): Bacteria > Pseudomonadota > Gammaproteobacteria > Enterobacterales > Enterobacteriaceae > Pectobacterium > Pectobacterium fontis. Next base: position 67,625 of record NZ_JSXC01000004.1, on the reverse strand, counting down.
GCTGTGTGTTGAATACCGCCAGAATGGGGATGTTCAGCTCCGACCGGGCGATTCAGGATTATCAGACGCGCATTTGGCAAGCGCATCGTTAGGAAAAGGAGAGGGTGTTCAAGGTGGATAAACAGGCAAACCAGCAGACCGGCATTGCAGAAAGCTATACCGATGCCTATGGCAAAGAGCACATTGTTGCGGTTGCAATCAGAAATCAGATTCAGGCAATGATGGAGGTTTCTGATAGCGGCAATATGCCCTTGCCGCCTGTTTGTGTCTTTTTACAAGGCCGGGATGCGGTTATCGAGCTTGCTGGTCACGGTGAATTCCTCTGGACGCTGATGTATGAAAACGGTGGTCAAATTCAAGGACAGATAACGGGCGGTTCAACGCTGACTCTGCCGGGCGTGCTGCCGTTGGGCTACCACTACCTGACCCTAACGCAGGCCGACCAGCGTTGGAGTTGCCGGATTATTGTTGCCCCGCATCGTTGCTATGAACCTGAAGCCTTGCAGCAGGGAAAACGCTGGTGGGGCGTTACCGTACAGCTTTACACCTTGCGCTCGCAGAACAACTGGGGGATCGGGGATTTTGGCGACTTACGCCAATTGGTGGAGCAGGTTGCCCGGCGCGGCGGTGCCTTCGTGGGGCTGAATCCGCTGCATTCGTTGTATCCCGCGCAGGCAGACGCCGCGAGCCCTTACAGCCCTTCATCCCGACACTGGCTGAATATTATTTATATTGACGTTAATCGTATCGATGATTTCCAGCAAAGTGAGGAAGCGCAGGCGTGGTGGCAGCGCGAGGAAACACAACATGCGATTACTTCACTGCGGGCGGGGCGCTGGGTCGATTACGAGCCGGTGACGCAGCTTAAGCTGGCCGCCTTACGGCTGGCTTTCCGCTATTTTACCACCCGTAGCGTGTTGGATCCGCGCATTAGCGCCTTTCGTCAGTTTGTCGTCAGCGGTGGCCAGAGCCTGCAACTTCAGGCGACGTTTGATGCGTTGCAGGCTTACCTGAAAGAACAGGGTGAGAACTATGCGGATTGGCGTCAGTGGCCTGCCAGCTATCATGATGTACACAGTGAAACCGTAAAAGCATTTCGCCGTGAAAACAGTGATGAGATTACCTTCTATAGCTGGCTGCAATGGGTGGCGTATGAGCAACTTGCAGATTGCTATGCGCACAGTAAACAGCTTGGTTTGCCGCTCGGTCTGTATCGTGATTTGGCCGTCGGTGTCGCACTGGGGGGGGCGGAAACCTGGGATGAACGGCAGCTCTATTGCCTCGATGCCTCTATCGGCGCCCCGCCGGATCCGCTCGGCCCGCAGGGGCAAGACTGGCAACTTGCCCCGATGAACCCCATCATGATGCAACAGCGCGGCTATCAACCTTTTATTGACGTACTGCGTAGCAACATGGCGCACTGTGGTGCGTTGCGACTCGATCATGTTATGGCGCTCCTGCGTTTATGGTGGGTCCCCAAGACTGAATCGGCGAGCAGCGGGGCTTACGTGCATTATCCGGTCGACGATTTGCTGGCCGTATTGTCTCTGGAAAGCCAGCGTCACCGCTGCCTGATTATCGGCGAAGATTTAGGGACGGTGCCGCCGGAAATTGTCAGCAAACTGCATGACTACGGTATTTATTCCTACAAAGTGCTGTTCTTTGAAAAGGATGAGAAGAACCACTTTCGCGCACCGGAAGCGTATCCGCGTCAGGCGATGGCAACCATTACTACGCACGATCTCCCGACGCTGCGTGGTTACTGGCAGACTGTGGATTTATCGCTGGGGCGGGAGTTGGGGCTGTATCCGACGGAGGCCCTGTTGCAAGAGCAGATGCAGCAGCGTGAGAAAGCGAAACAGGGATTGCTCAACGCACTACACCATTATGGGCTTTTGCCGCAGCGCGTGGGGCGCAACGCGACGCTGACAACGATGGGCGCACCGCTGAGCCGTGGCGTTCACCGCTATGTGGCAGACAGTGCGAGCGCGCTGGTTGGGTTCCAACTGGAAGACTGGCTGGATATGGCCACGCCAGTGAATGTGCCGGGCACCGATCGTGAATACCCCAACTGGCGACGTAAACTGACGCGTCCGCTGGAGTCGATCTTCACCGATCGCTGCCTTGAACGACTGGTGCGGGATGTCGATTTACGTCGCGGCGTGCCGATGAAAATACAGAAAGTGTAAAAAACGCGTAAACACTCATCCTCCCCGAGTGGGGAAGATGAGGCTGAATCAATCAGTGGGGGAAATCAGAGGCCGGAAACTTATTAATAGTAGGAGTGTTCGCCGCGCTGGTGTTCGGTGAGGTCTCGCACGCCTTTCAGATCAGGGAATTTTTCCAGCAGCTCTTTCTCGATCCCTTCTTTCAGCGTGACGTCGACCATTGAACAACCGTTACAGCCGCCGCCGAATTGCAGAATTGCCAGACCGTCATCGGTAATTTCCATCAGCGTCACGCGGCCGCCGTGCCCAGCCAATTGGGGATTGATCTGCGATTGCAGAACATACTCAACGCGCTCCATCAGCGGCGCGCTGTCGTCCACTTTACGCATTTTGGCATTCGGGGCTTTCAGCGTGAGCTGAGAACCTAATTGGTCGGTCACGAAGTCGATCTCGGCGTCTTCCAGATAAGGTGCGCTGAGTTCATCCACATACGCGGAAATCTTTTCAAATTTCAGTACGGTATCGCTGGCTTCTACCGCATCCGGCGGGCAATAAGAGACACCGCACTCGGCGTTTGGCGTACCTGGATTGATAACAAATACGCGGATCTGTGTGCCTTCTTCCTGTTTTGCCAACAGTTTCAGGAAATGCTCCTGAGCAGCATCGGTAATACGGATCATAATAGTAAGCTCGATAGTTGACTGCACTTATCGGTTATAATACGCCCATCGTCCCCTTAACTACAAGGTGCGGCACAAACACCAGACCTGAACGCCCGCCGCGCCTTGAGCCAGTAGCAGCCTGCTGATTTCGGCGGCGGTACTGCCCGTCGTGACGACATCGTCCAGTAACACCACCTGTTGCCCAGCCAGCGTGACATCACACGAAAATGCGCCCCGCAGATTGTGCCGCCGTGCGCTGGCGCTGAGCGTTTGCTGTAGCGGCGTGCGCCGCGTGCGCTGCAATTCACGGGGATCGTAAGCACAGGTTAACCAGCGGGCGAGAGGGCGGGCGATCAGCTCAGTTTGATTGAAGCCACGATGCCACTGGCGGTTGCGGTGCAGGGGAACGGTGAACAGGCGTTCAGGGCGAAATAGAGGAATGTGCCCGCTGAGTTTCCGCTCGCGGTAGGCCATTTGCCAGCGTAGCAGCAACTGTCGGGCGAGTACCGCTGCCAGCTCGGTTTTGCCGTGAAACTTGAAATGCTTAAGCAGCGTATTGAACGGTGGCACGTAATCGCTGAGAAACGTCATGGATTGCCAGGGCGGCGGATTTTGCAGGCAGCGCCCGCACTGGCGCGTTGCCTCACTCGTGGGCAAACCACAGCGCGGGCAGCAGGTTGGTAAACGAGGTAAATGACGTTGACAGTATGAGCAAATTCCCTGCTGGCTGCGATGAAGCGGTAATAAACATAGCCAGCAGCGGGCGGCGATAGTTAACATATTCTTTCCCTAAAAATGTTTTTCCCTGAGTAAGGAAGATAACGGATGGCGGTGTTGTATTGGCAGACTGAAGGTGCAGGGAAAACGGATCTTGTGTTGCTGCACGGATGGGGGCTGAATGCGCAGGTATGGCAGAGCATTGTTACGCGACTTGCGCCGCATTTTCGTCTGCACTTGGTCGATCTGCCGGGCTATGGCAGAAGCCAGGGATTCGGGCCGATGTCGCTGGGTGACATGGCGGAGAAGGTCGTGGCGCAGGCACCACAACGCGCCGTTTGGCTCGGGTGGTCACTGGGCGGATTAGTCGCTAGCCAGATTGCACTGCGCGCGCCTGCGCGCGTGGAAAAGCTGATTACCGTGGCGTCCTCACCTTGCTTCAGCGCGCAGGACGGCTGGCCGGGTATCAAGCCGGACATATTACAGGGCTTTCAGCAGCAACTCAGTGAGGATTTCCGGCGCACGGTCGAACGGTTTCTGGCGCTGCAAACGTTGGGAACGGACAGCGCACGGCAGGATGCCCGGCTGTTAAAAAACGTGGTGCTGGAACAGCCGATGCCGTCCGTTGAGGTATTAAACGGCGGGCTGGCCATTCTGCGTGAAGCGGATTTGCGCCAGCCGTTAGCCGATCTGACCGTGCCGTTCCTGCGGCTCTATGGTGCGTTAGACGGACTGGTGCCGCGTAACGTTGCCGGATTGCTGGATGACGAATGGGCGAATTCGACCGCGGTAGTGATGCCAAAGGCTGCGCACGCGCCGTTTATTTCGCACCCTGATGTTTTTACCGAGCTGGTGATCGCATTCGCTCAGGGGTAGCCGACGATTATTTACATTTTCTCCTCAATTTCTCCACGATTTAGCTGATGTCGGCGGTTAAGGTAATTTGTCACCCGATATACATCATGTCGGTCATTTCAGGATCGAGATACCGGGGGAAACACGGTGTGAGGCATCCCTATGGGAACCTCATGACCGTGTTTCCCCCCTAAATCCATGCTGAAGTGACCAGCATTACCCTGTGCGCAGGGTTTTTTCTGGGGCTGGTGAAGCTATTCCGCTTGATCATAAGTGGGCTGCGCATGGAGCAGCTACGTTAAAATATGGCTGAGGAGTGTAGAAGCGATGGCGAATTTTTTTGTCGACCGTCCTATTTTTGCGTGGGTGTTGGCGATTCTTCTCAGCCTGTGCGGTATGCTGGCGATCAAGTCATTGCCACTGGAACAGTATCCCGATCTGGCACCGCCCAGCGTGCGGATCACGGCGAGCTACCCCGGCGCGTCGGCGCAGACGCTGGAAAATACCGTTACACAGGTGATTGAGCAGAGCATGACCGGGCTGGATAACCTGATGTATATGTCTTCGGACAGCAGCAATACCGGTCAAGCCCGAATTATGCTGACCTTCGAGGCCGGTACTGACCCCGATGAAGCCCGTCAACAGGTGCAAAACCAGCTTCAATCCGCCACCCGCAGGTTACCGCAAGAAGTGCAGCAGCAGGGCGTCACCGTCAGTAAAGCGGGTGATACCAATATCCTGATGGTGGCATTTGTCTCCACCGACAACAGCATGGACAAACAGGATATTGCCGATTATGTCGCGACCAATATTCAGGAACCGATTAGCCGTATCAGCGGGGTGGGCGAGGTTTCTGCTTATGGATCGCAGTATGCGATGCGCATCTGGCTGGATCCGGCCAAACTGATGGATTATGCGCTGACCACCAGCGACGTGGTTCGTGCCATCGAATCGCAGAACAGTCAGGTTTCGGTAGGACAGATCGGCGGCGTACCGTCGGTGGATAATCAGGCGCTGAACGCGACGATCAACGCGCAATCGTTGCTACAGACGCCACAGCAGTTCCGTGATATCACGCTGCGCGTCAATCAGGATGGCTCTGCCGTTACGCTCGGCAATGTCGCGGAAGTCGAGCTTGGTGCCGAACGCTACGATTTGCTCAGTCGTTTCAACGGTCAGTCTGCTTCTGGTTTGGGGGTGACGCTGGCGTCTGGTGCGAATGAGCTGGAAACGGATAAGCGTGTCAGGGAACGTATTGAGGAACTGTCGCAGTACTTTCCACACGGGCTGGAAGCCAAAATCGCCTTCGAAACCTCCCCTTTTGTGAAAGCCTCTATCACCGATGTGGTCAAAACCCTATTTGAAGCGGTGCTGCTGGTCTTTCTGGTGATGTACCTGTTCTTGCAGAATTTCCGCGCCACGCTGATTCCTACAATTGCGGTGCCGGTGGTGTTGCTCGGTACGTTTGCCGTGCTGTACGCCTGTGGTTTTAGCCTGAATACGCTGACGATGTTCGCGATGGTGCTGGCAATCGGCTTGCTGGTGGACGACGCTATTGTGGTGGTGGAGAACGTCGAGCGGGTGATGAGCGAAGAAGGGCTATCGCCACGGGAGGCAACGCGTAAATCGATGGGGCAGGTGCAGGGGGCGCTGGTCGGGATTGCGCTGGTGCTGTCAGCCGTGTTTGTACCGATGGCTTTCTTTGGTGGCACCACGGGAGCGATTTACCGTCAGTTCTCTATCACTATTGTCACCTCAATGATTTTGTCGGTGCTGGTGGCGATGACGCTGACGCCCGCGTTGTGTGCGACGTTGCTCAAGCCGCTTGCTAAGGGGCAACACCACGGTCGCAAAGGCTTTTTTGGCTGGTTTAACCGGCATTTTACCCGGACGTCGCTGAAGTATGAGCGTGGCGTCGGCAAGATATTGGTCAGCAGCGGGCGCTGGCTGCTGCTGTATATGGGCATCATCGGAGTGATGGCCTTCCTGTTTTTTCGGCTGCCGACCTCGTTCTTGCCGCAGGAAGATCGGGGCGTATTCACGACACAGGTGCAGCTACCGCCGGGTTCAACGCAGCAGCAGACCTTACAGGTGGTCAGCAGGATCGAGCAGTACTACCTCACGCAGGAAAAGGACACCGTGACGTCGGTCTTTTCCACCATTGGCTCAGGGCCGGGTGGAAACGGACAAAACGTGGCGCGTCTGTTTGTGCGTCTCAAAGACTGGAACGAGCGCACCACACCGGAGCGCAGTTCGTTTGCCGTTATCGAACGTGCGACCAAAGCCTTTCGCGATATCAAGGAGGCGCGCGTGTTCGCCAGCAGCCCGCCGTCGATTAACGGGCTGGGAAGCGCGGCAGGTTTCGAGATGCAGTTACAAGATCGGGCGGGATTAGGGCACGATGCGCTGATGGCGGCGCGAGAGCAACTGCTGAATCTGGCTGACAGCAATCCTGAACTGACGCGCGTGCGCCACAACGGTCTGGATGACAGTGCGCAACTACGGATTTACATCGATCAGCGTAAAGCACAGGCGCTGGGCGTGTCGGTGGATGACATTAACAGCACGCTGAGAACTGCCTGGGGCTCAACGTATGTTAATGATTTTCTCGATCGTGGACGGGTTAAACGCGTCTACGTTCAGGCGGCGGCAACGTTCCGTATGCTGCCGGACGATATCGGTAAATGGTATGTGCGCAACAACAGTGGCGGCATGGTGCCGTTTAGCGCGTTTGCGCAGACCGTTTGGGAAACCGGATCGCCACGCCTTGAGCGGTACAACGGCTATTCCTCGCTGAATATTGTCGGTGAGGCGATGCCGGGCGTCAGTACCGGTACGGCGATGAAGGTGATGGAATCGCTGGTGGCGACGCTACCGGAAGGGTTTGGGGTGCAGTGGACGGGCATGTCGTTGCAGGAGCGCCTGAGCGGCGCGCAGGCACCCGCGCTGTATGCGGTTTCGCTACTGGTGGTGTTTTTGTGTCTGGCTGCGCTCTATGAAAGCTGGACGGTGCCGTTTTCCGTCATGCTGGTGGTGCCCATGGGCGTGTTGGGTGCGCTGGTGGCGACCTGGGCGCGTGGCTTGGAAAACGATGTCTATTTTCAGGTTGGGCTACTGACGGTGGTCGGGCTATCGGCAAAAAACGCCATTCTGATTGTGGAATTCGCTAATGAGATGAACCAGAAAGGCAAAGATCTGGTTGAGGCCACGCTGGAGGCGTCCCGCCAGCGACTGCGACCGATCTTGATGACGTCATTGGCGTTTGTCTTCGGCGTCCTGCCGATGGCGACCAGCAGCGGTGCAGGCTCGGCGAGTCAACATGCTGTGGGTACGGGGGTGATCGGCGGCATGTTGACGGCGACCTTCCTCGCCGTCTTTTTCGTGCCGCTGTTCTTCGTCGTCGTACGTCGCCGTTTTCCGCTAAAAGAGAAGGAATGACAGTGGCTGCCTGCGCCACAGTAAACCAGCGTAATACAGCGCTACATTGGTAGCGCTGTATTACGACCTCCCGCGTGGTTTTCAGTAGTCGCAGACGAGGAATATCCGGTCGAAGCGTTGTGCTGCAAGGTCGGTGCGATGAATGATGAAGTTGAGCCTGCCATCATCCCACTGAAATTGCCCAGCCAGATCGACCTGAAACAGTACCAGCCAGTCCTGTGCTTCACCGCCACAGGTCTGGGCTGCCTGTAATTCGGGTAATTCATGTTGGCTGAAACCGCAGCCGTTGACTCGGGCAATACCGCTGTATTCGGGCAAGGGGGCATCAAGTGGAAAGTTTGACGGTAGCATGTCCTGCTTCATCATCCAGACGAGTTGCTCTTCCGTGGCCTGGCTACCAGGCAACACATTAAATTCCCCCAATCGTCTCAACTGCCAGGCGTAATATTCAGCAAAATCAAGGTGACTTAATGCATCGTCGTAGACCTTATCATCCAACTCTGCCTGTTGCGCCGGACTGAGCCGTGAACATAGCATTGCCTCAAGATGCGGATTTTGTCTCAACGCGTAAAAACTGGGTACGGCTACGCTGGCTCTTGGATGCAGTTTGAACGCGGGTTTCTGCCCTAGTGTCTTTTCGTCATTGAACGCAAGGTCGGCAAAGCGTGCGCCGCTGCATAAAGCGGCGACATCCGGCACGTAAATCACCTTTCCTCTGGTGGTCAACGGGCTGCTGGCGCATTCCAAAAAGAAGAATAGGGTGCCTTCACGCGGCAGATACTCTTGCAACGGCGCTAAATCAGCGCAGTCTAGCTGTGCAATAAATTCCAACGGTACACGATAGGCCTGTGTGCGGTCATCCCAGGGGAAAATACAAATACCTTCTTCATTCTCATCCTCTTGCCAGCATTCTTCATCTTTGAGCAAGGTGTCTTTGTCGACGTTGGTACAGGGATAAGACATATCAGCAGGCAAATCGGGTAATCCGCCTAATCGATGGTGACCCAGTACACTCTGGTCATCTTCTGCTCCGTGATAGAAATCGATGCTACTACGCAGCGTACCCGCGATGGCGTGGGTGATATGAGAAGGAACACCAGACGCCAGTCGCGCGTGGAAAAGGTGCTGGCGTAGTGATGAATTTTCTGCCAAAAACGGGAGCAACGTGGGGTCAGTTGGCGTATTGGGATAGAGGCCGGTTCGCTCATTTTTCCGAACGGTTTTGCTCTCATTTTCTTTTACTGCGGGGGGTTCCGTATTTTCTTGCGGTTTCAGGGCATGAAGGTGAGCGTCGAACGCCATGTCTGGCTCAGTGGTGATAATGCGCAGGCTACGTAGCGCCGTTTCTATGGCGATGAAGTGATCGTGTTGGCTATCTATCGGACAGTATGCGCCGGAAAAAAGACAAACCGTATCCGTCAACCGGACGAAAGCAAACATATAGGCGTAACCATAAATCCCCTCAGCCGTCATCAGGATGGCGTGATCATTGCCAAGGGATAATGTTTTCTCTTCCAGCCAGGTGAGTGGCCCATAGATTTTGCCGCAAAACGTTCGGTATCGATCGGTTTGCCCGGTTTCTACTCGGTGGAGTAATTCCCGGTCAATCGGATAAATATCCACCACCACAATATTATCGTCAGCAGCGTACTGGCCGATGATACCTTGCCCGTGTGGCTCAACAGAAGTGAAGATCGCTGGGAAATCAATGGATAAAACATCCGTGTAGATGGTTGGCATAGCACGTTCCTAACGTAGAAAAGAGATCGCGTTTTCATGATGCCATATTTTCCTCTTCTTGCATGAGAACGATTGACTGGAGATGAGGGGCTTTGCATCACTCGTAATGCATTTTTGTAACGTCTTGCCTTCTTCTGGTGCGATCACGTCGTGAAAATAGCGAAATAAACGGGTTTTTACGGTGCGGATAAACATGGCACGGCCTGTGCTTAGTCTTATATACCATCTTGTGTACAAGATGCGGCGGCTCAGGTACTCGATCTGATCGGGCTTTTCAGGCTGGTGATCGCCAGCTTTTTTTAGCTTACCGTTGAAGGGGAAACACAATGAAAAATAACAATGACAAGATTGATCATAAACGTCGGCAGCTTATGAAATGGTCAGCCGTTAGCGCGGGGGCGTTGACGTTAAGCAGCGTGCTGCCGGGATTCGCTTTCGCCGCAGAAGGGGAAGAAATTCGTATCGGTTACTGGCCGATTGTCGGCGGTTTACCCTTGTATGTGGGCGTTGAACGGGGCTTTTTCAAAGAGGCGGGACTGAATGTCAGAGCCGTGAAATTCGCCAGCCCGCAGCAGATTGTCGAAGGGATGATGACAGGCCGTATACATGGTTGCGCCAACGGAACCGCCACGGGCGCATTGGGATTAGGGGAAATTACCTCTCCCGGTCTGTTCAAGATTATTTGTTCGAACCCGTCGAATCACAAGATGGTGTTGGATGAGTTTCTGGTGCCGTTAAACAGCGACGTAAAAAGTATCGCGGAACTGAAAGGCAGACGTATTGCCTGTGGGCCAGGTATTCAGAATGTGGTGATGACTAAAATCATTCTGGAGAAAAACGGTTTTACGGCGGATGAACTGCGCGTGACGGAATTACCGGTCGGACAACATGTGGCTGCGCTGGCTGCCGGGCAGATTGACGGCGTCTACACACTCGAACCGACGGGAACAGTGGGGCGATTAAAGGGGTTGTCACGTACGTTGGAAACCGGGGTGATCTCCCGCTATGTGCTCGGTAATCCCGATGCACCGTGGTTTGGTGGCGCGGCGGCACTCAATAGCAGTTTTATCAGTAGTCGTGCGGCGGAGGCCAAAACGTTCACACAGGCGTATGCCAAATCCGTTCAGTTTATTCAGCAAAATCCAGAAGCGGCGCGTGAACATATTACCGGCTACACCAGCATTGAAGCCGAGTTGAGCAAAGAGGTGCCGTTGCCGGGGTTTGTTATGTATGACGAACTCAACGGCGACAATCTGGCGTGGTTCCAGAAGTTTTACGATGTGTTCACTGAAAGAAAGATCTTCCGTCAACCGGTGGATGTCAGCAGCCTGATTTATCAGCCTTAAGGGAGGATCTCGATTATGCGTCAGCATTGGACGTCTAAATTACTGCCCGCTGTCGGCCCGATTTTGCTGTTTCTCTTTTGGCAGTTGGCGGTCAGTGCGAAATGGCTGAATCCGATTTTATTGCCATCGCCGATCGATACGTTGGGTTATCTGTTCCACTCCTTCGCGGATGCGAGCATGCGCACGGATATTGGCGCGACGCTATATCGTACGCTCGCCGCCTTTGGTTTTGCCGCACTGATTGGCGTGCCGTTGGGCGTGATTCTGGGCAGTAATGAAAAGATTTATCGCAGTCTGGAGTTTCTGATCGACTTCTTCCGCTCTACGCCATCGTCGGCACTGATCCCGCTATTTTTGCTGATTTTCGGGATAACCGACGCGAATAAGATTGCGATTTCGGCCTTTGCCGCCGTGCTGGTGATTCTGTTCAACAGCGCCTATGGCGTGATGAATGCCAAGAAAACCCGTCTGATGGCGGCACAGGTGATGGGGATTTCCCGCTGGCATATTTTCAAAGACATTATGCTGCTGGAAAGTCTGGCACAAACCTTTGTCGGCCTGCGTACGGGGGTGTCGATGGCATTGGTGATCGTCATCGTCGCGGAGATGTTTATTGGCTCGGAAACCGGGTTGGGGCACCGCATTATTGATGCGCAGCAGGTGTTTAATATTCGGGATATGTACGCCTCTATTCTGATTACGGGCGCGCTGGGATATCTGCTTAACGTACTGTTTTTAGTGGTAGAGAAACGAATTGTTCACTGGAGTGGCAAAGCATGATGACACCGAGCATAGCGCAAGTGGAAAAACCGGATACCGCGCTGCCGCCGTATCCGGCACCGAACACCCACGTCACCATTCGCGGGTTGAACAAGTCGTTTGCGGGGCAACCGCTGTATACCGATCTGAATCTGGATTTGCCGCGCGGCAAGATCGTGTCGATTTTCGGGCCGAACGGCTGTGGTAAATCGACACTGATGAACATGATTGCCGGGCTGATCCCCGTCGATAGCGGCGATATCCTGTTTGACGGTAAAACGCTGGCGGAAACTCGCATTGGCTATGTGTTTCAAAACTATCGTGATGCGCTGTTTCCCTGGATGAGCGCCTGGAAGAATATTGCTTACCCGTTGGTGCGCAGCGGAATGAGCAAGCATGACGTGCAGACGCGGATGGATGAATTGATCGCGATGTTTGATATTCGCTTCGATCTTCAGCGTTATCCGTATGAGCTATCGGGCGGGCAGCAGCAGACGGTCTGTATCATGCGGGCGCTGGCGACGGGGCCAGAGGTGATGTTTCTGGATGAACCGTTCTCTGCGCTGGATTTTGAAATGACGCTGTTCATCCGCGACAAGCTGCAAGAGGTTCAACTGGCGACCGGTGTGACGATGGTCATCGTGTCACACGATTTAGAAGATGCGGTGTTTCTGGCGGATGAAATCTTGCTGCTGACGCGTCGGCCCACCACGGTGTCGGAGATTGTGCCATTTACGTTAGCGCGTCCACGCGGGGCGGAGGCGATGAGCGATCCTGAGTTCATTCGCGTCAAGGCGCACACGCTGGAGGTGTTCAAACGCGAAATGGCGGCGTAGGGCTAACGGGTGACAACAGATAATACGCAGTCCTACATAACCCCGTAGGGTGCATGCCGTTGCCCGTGCGCCAACTCCTGCCCGATAGTGATAAGCCGAGCTTCCGAAGGCGATAGCGTGTACATGAAAAAATGGAGGATCAGGCAAGAAAACCGGGGAAATGCTATACCTGTTTGCTGGGGGAATGAGGGAAAATAGTTTGTTTCTTACTCAATCTATTTTCAACACCATCTATTTTCAACACAATCGACTCTCCCACGAATCGGTTTCTCAACAGAAAAGGAAATAGCCATGCTTGTACACGCCTATGGTGCCCACGCGGGCGATAAACCGCTTGAACCGTTGCAGATCGTCCGGCGTGCGCCGGGTGCCCACGATGTCCAGATTGAGATTGCCTACTGCGGTATCTGTCACTCAGATCTGCATCAGGTGCGTGCTGAATGGGCAGGCACACAGTTTCCCTGCGTACCCGGTCATGAAATTGTCGGACGGGTATCAGCGGTAGGGGCGCATGTCTCCACCTTTAAAACGGGCGATCTGGTGGGTATCGGCTGCATTGTAGACAGTTGTCGGCACTGCGAAGAGTGCGATGACGGCTTAGAAAACTACTGTGATGGCATGGTCGGCACTTATAACGGCCCGACGGCAGATGAACCCGGCTGGACGCTCGGCGGCTACTCTCAGCACATCGTCGTGCATGAGCGCTATGTGCTGCGTGTTCGTCACCCGGAGGCGGAGTTGGCTGCCGTTGCGCCGCTGCTGTGTGCGGGCATTACCACCTATTCACCGCTACGGCACTGGAATGCGGGGTCGGGCAAGAAGGTCGGCGTGGTCGGCATCGGCGGGCTGGGTCATATGGGGATCAAACTGGCGCATGCGATGGGTGCCCATGTTGTTGCATTCACCACGTCTGAATCTAAGCGTGCAGACGCGAAAGCGCTGGGAGCGAACGACGTGGTTGTTTCCCGCAACGCAGAAGAAATGGCGGCACATGCGGGCAGTTTTGATTTAATCCTTAACACCGTGGCTGCGCCGCACGATCTGGATGCATTTTTAGTGCTGCTGAAGCGAGATGGCGCGCTCACGCTGGTTGGTGCGCCTGCATCACCGCATCCTTCTCCCAACGTGTTCAACCTGATCATGAAACGCCGTACCGTGGCGGGATCGATGATTGGCGGCATTCCTGAAACGCAGGAAATGCTGGATTTCTGTGCCGAACACGGGATTGTTTCTGATATTGAGTTGATTCGCGCCGATGAAATCAATGAAGCCTATGAGCGGATGCTCAAAGGCGATGTGAAATACCGTTTCGTCATTGATAACGCCACGCTGAGTGCCTGATAGGCACTTTTCCCACAGCATCTGGTGCTGTGGGAACCTTCGTATTTCGTTATGCCCCCACCTGAACTATGTATGTCCCGTTTATCATTGTGCTTTGATATAACCTCTTTTATAGCCGTCATACTTCAAGCTGCTTGTGCGTTGGCAATACGCGGTTTATCGCGGAGCCTCGTCCTGAAAGGCCGTCGTTAGCGGCGTGTAAATCGGTTTAGTTTCAGTACAGAACCCCAGAGACCCCTATGGATATTGATAAAATCAAAAAGCTGATCGAACTGGTCGCCGCGTCAGGTATCTCCGAACTGGAAATTTCTGAGGGCGAAGAGTCGGTACGTATTAGCCGCGAGGCCGCTGTTCCTTCGGTGCAACAAGCCTATATGTTGCCCGCTATGCCGCCATCGACACCGCCAAACGCGATCGCACCCGCCGCAGTGGCAGTAGAGCCAGCCACTGCATCCATCAAGGGGCACGTTGTGCGCTCCCCGATGGTTGGAACCTTCTACCGTACCCCGAGCCCGGATGCGAAGGCGTTCTGTGAAATCGGTCAGAACGTCAACGTTGGCGATACTCTGTGCATCGTTGAAGCCATGAAAATGATGAACCAGATTGAAGCCGACAAAGCGGGCGTGGTGAAAGCCATTCTGCTCGAAAGCGGCCAGCCGGTAGAGTTTGACGAGCCGCTGGTCATCATCGAATAACGAGGCGCACATGTTGGATAAAATTGTCATCGCCAACCGCGGCGAAATTGCTCTGCGTATTCTTCGTGCCTGTAAAGAACTGGGCATCAAGACCGTCGCGGTACACTCCACGGCGGATCGCGATTTAAAACACGTCCTCCTGGCCGATGAAACGGTCTGTATTGGCGCGGCACCGTCCGTAAACAGTTATCTGAATATTCCTGCCATCATCAGCGCCGCTGAGATTACCGGTGCGGAGGCTATTCATCCTGGCTATGGTTTCCTCTCCGAGAACGCCAGCTTTGCCGAGCAGGTTGAAGAGTCCGGCTTTGTTTTCATCGGCCCGAAAGCCGACACCATCCGCCTGATGGGCGATAAAGTGTCTGCGATTACCGCGATGAAGAAAGCGGGCGTACCGACTGTTCCGGGTTCCGACGGCCCGCTGGGTGATGACATGGACGTTAACCGTGCGCATGCCAAACGCATCGGCTACCCGGTGATCATCAAGGCGTCCGGTGGCGGCGGCGGTCGCGGTATGCGCGTGGTTCGCAGTGATGCGGAGCTGGCGCAGTCCATTGCCATGACCAAAGCTGAAGCCAAAGCGGCGTTCAACAATGACATGGTGTACATGGAGAAATACCTGGAGAATCCGCGTCATATCGAGATTCAGGTACTGTCAGACGGCCTGGGTAATGCCATCTATCTTGCCGAGCGTGACTGTTCCATGCAGCGCCGCCACCAGAAAGTGGTCGAAGAAGCGCCAGCGCCCGGCATTACGCCGGAACTGCGTCGCGACATCGGTGAGCGTTGTGCCAAAGCTTGTGTCGATATCGGCTACCGTGGCGCAGGGACCTTTGAGTTCCTGTTCGAAAATGGCGAGTTCTATTTCATCGAAATGAACACCCGTATTCAGGTGGAACACCCGGTTACCGAAATGATCACGGGCGTAGACTTGATCAAAGCACAGTTGCGTATCGCTGCTGGTCAGCCGCTGTCGATCAAACAGGAGGACGTGGTGGTGAAAGGCCATGCGGTGGAGTGCCGTATCAACGCCGAAGACCCGCACACCTTTTTGCCTAGCCCGGGTAAAATCACCCGTTTCCATGCGCCGGGCGGTTTTGGCGTGCGCTGGGAATCACATATTTACGCTGGTTACACTGTACCGCCATACTATGACTCAATGATCGGCAAGCTGATTTGCTTTGGCGAGAACCGTGATGTGGCGATGGCACGTATCAACAATGCATTGCAGGAACTGATCATTGATGGCATCAAAACCAACGTGGGTTTGCAAATACGCATCATGAACGACGAGAAATTCCAACAGGGCGGCACCAACATCCACTATCTGGAAAAGAAACTCGGTCTACACGAGAAGTAATCCCTGCCTGAAAAATTCCCCCTCCGGTATCTAATGTCGATCGTTTAATCGAGATACCGGGGGGTACCAAACTCCGTAACGTTATGATGAACGCATGATTTGCCCTTTACGTTGGCGCTGATCGCACCAGATGGTGAAGATCCCAGAGATGGCTACGATAGCAGCGCCAATCAGCGTGGCATCGCCCGGCAGGCTGTCGAGAAACAGATAGCCAATCACCATCGACCACACCAGCGTAGTGTAATCAAACGGCGCGAGCAGCGAGGCATCGGCATAGCGCAGGCTGAGCGTGACCAGAATTTGCGCCACACCGCCAAAGAAACCACAGCCAATCAGCAACGCCCACTGCCAGCCCGTTGGGCGCACCCAGCCAAGTAGCGCCGTGGACAGGCCAATCAAGGTGGTCATCAGCGAAAAATAGAAGACGATAGCACCGGGTGTCTCGATGCCGTTTAGAAAGCGGATTTGCACATTGGACGTTGCAGCACAGAGCGCCGCCAGCAGTGCAAACACGGCTCCTAAGGCCGTGCCGTCAAGCGTTAGCCCCGATGTGCGTAACGCGTGGCCCAGCGTCAGGTTTGATGACAGCATAATGACGATGCCGCTAAAGCCGACAACCACTGCCAGCCAGCGGGAAAAACGGACGTTTTCTTTCAGCAGCAGTGCTGCCATCAACACGGTAAATAGCGGAGCGGCATAGCTGATCGCGGTGGCATCGGCCAGCGAAATATAAACCAGCGCCAGATAGTTGAAATACATACCACCGGTGCCGGAAAAACCGCGAATCACATGGCCGAAAATATTTCGGGTTTTGATGCTTTTCATTACGTTGCCCTGTAGCTTTAACCATAGCAGCAGGGGAAATAACGCGACGAAGGAACGGAAAAAAATCACTTCTCCGGTGGGGATGGCGCCGTTCAGCCCTTTGACGCAGGCAAGCATTAATGTTGCGCACAGCGCCGACATTATCTTCAGCAGCATCCCGAGTTTGGCATTCATTATCTTACCTTTGATTTTACGACATACAGGTGTGATGAAACTCCACCTTAGAACGCGCGGAAAGTACGCTGATAAGATAATTTTCCTCTGTCTGAATAACCTTTTCTTATTCCTGTGACGGTGTATTGGCGCGTGCTATCTGTCATATAAATTGTGTATCTCGCGACAGGGTTTCCCTCTTATACCGTCGAAAATAAAGCCCGTATATTCCAATGTGTACGGTCTGCCATACCGCATGAAATCTGGCAATACAAAGGCGTGTATTCAACGAGTTAACACTTTGGGGAAAACATCATGACAGTAAAAAAATTATCTTCTGCTCTGGTATTGCCACTTTTACTGACCAGTATTGGAGCCAATGCGGATCTGCTCTCGGATATCACTGCGCGTGGCGATCTGAAATGTGCAGTCTATTCCGACGTGCCGCCGTTCTCATCACCGGATGCGAAAACGCGCCAACTGGTGGGCATGGATGTGGACCTGTGTACCGCGCTGGCGCAGAAAATGGGGCTGAAATTAACCCTGGTTCCCACTTCCGTCGAGGCGCGGATTGCGGTGATTGCAACGGGTCGTGCCGATGTGTTGATCGCTAACCTCGCTTACACCAAAACACGCGGCAATCAGATCCAGTTCAGCGACCCGTACTATGTCGCCAAAGAGATGCTGGTGGTGAAAAAAGATAATGCGGATAAAACGCTCGCCGATTTTAAAGGCAAGCGCATCAGCGCGACCAAAGGCACCACGTCTGAGCAGTCGATTCATATTAAAGGCGGCAATGCGGTGACCTTCCAGGATTCGGCATCCGCTTTCCTCGCGCTGGAACAAAACAAAGTGGTGGGTTTTGTGACCAACACCATGACCGGCATCAAGATGATCTCTCAGGCGAAAAAAGACGGCATCGAGCTTGCGATGATCAAAGAGCCGATGGCGCTGGAGCCGATTGGTGTGGGCATGAAGCGTGACGAACCTGCGCTGCTTAATGCGGTTAATACCAGCCTGAAAACCATGGATAGCGATGGCACCATCGACAACATCTGGGATACCTGGATTGGGCCAAATACCGAGTACAAGATGGTGCGAGAGGAGCGCGTACAGCCATTGTCGAACCTGAAATTTGAACCGCTGGAATAATTATGGCCTGGTTAGAGCAACACGCGTCGGTTTCTTTAGGGGCGGATATCACGCTCTCAACCATGGGGAGCCGTGCCTGGCTGGTGGAAGCAACGGGGGAATTTAGTCTGGCGACTCAACGGCGTATCTGGTCTCTGGAGCAAATCCTCTCACAGTGTGATGACGTCGACGCGCTGATCCCCGGCGTCACCAATTTACTGGTGTTGCTCAAGCAGACGCCAGAAGAAGCAGACGCATTCCCGCAGCGGCTACGCGAATACTGGCGAGAAGCGCGGGAAGTGCAGCCACAGGGAACGTTGATTGAGATTCCGGTGCACTACGGTGGCGAGTTGGCCAGCGATCTTGACGCGGTATGCCGCCACACCGGTTTTACGGAAAAAGAGGTGATCCGCCGCCATTATCAGGGACAGTACACGGTTGTGGCGGTGGGCAGTGCGCCGGGGTTTGGTTATCTGCATGGTCTGGATCCTCTGCTGGCGACGCCGCGTAAAAAGGTGCCGTCACTCAATATGCTCAAAGGAACCGTGACCATTGGTGGAGCGCAGACGGGCGTGTCGGTCCTAACCGGGCCAAATGGCTGGAATGCGATTGGTTATGCCGAACTGGAGGTGTTTGATCCGCATGCGACTCCCCCCGCGCTGATGGCTCCCGGCGATAACATCCGTTTTTTACCCGAAAGGATCGAACTGTGATCGAAATCGAACGCACGGGTGCGCTAAACACGGTACAGGATTTGGGGCGTTTGAGTTTCCGCCACCTTGGGGTATCGGTCAGTGGTGCCATGGATCCGCTGGCTTTGCGGGCTGGGAATGCGCTGCTGGGAAATAATGACAACGCTGCGGCAATTGAAGTGCAAATGTTTCCGTTTCGCGTGCGCTTTCATGAAACGACAACCATTGCATTGACCGGAGCGGATTGTCGGGCACGGCTGGATGATCGCGATCTGCCGCCCTGGTGGGGCTGTCAGGTGAAAAAAGGCCAGGTGCTGGAGTTGCGCTATCCCCGTTCCGGTACGCGGGGGTATCTCTGTGTGGCAGGCGGCATTGATGTGCCGGAGGTGTTAGGCTCGCGCAGTACCGCGCTGCGTGGCGGGTTTGGTGGCATTGACGGTCGCCCGCTGGAGGCCGGAGATCGACTGCCTCTCGGCCGGATAACGAGCAAGCCGTTGCCGGAAGGCGGCATAGGCATTGAGCCGCCGGAACTGGCGCTGCGTGAGGTGTTTGCCGCGCCGGTGAATGGCGTTGTGCCAGTACGGGCGATGCCCTCTGGTGAGTATGCGCTGTTCGCGGCGGATCATGCGCGTTTCTGGCAGCAGCCGTGGCAGATATCTCGTCAAAGTAATCGCACTGGCTACCGTCTTTCCGGTGAGCCGATTTTCCCCTCCAGCACGATTGAGATGCGTTCATACGGGCTGATCCCAGGCATTGTACAGGTGCCGCCAGCAGGAGAGCCGATCATTCAATTAAGCGATGCGAATACCGCAGGGGGCTATCCCAAAATTGCCTGCGTGATTGAAGAAGATCTTTGGCGGCTGGGTCAGCTACAGGCCGGGCAGTCGATTCAGTTAATCCAGAGCGATGCGAAACAGGCTATCGTTGCGCGGCAGGCGACCGAACGCTGGCTGGCACGGTTGCGCGATTTTTCGCGTTCACTTATTAACGTGAATGGGTAATGACCGATGATGAAAATAGATGTGAACTCCGATATGGGAGAGGGTTTTGGCGTGTATCAGCTCTGTGACGATGAAGCCCTGATGCAGGTTGTCTCGTCGGCCAATATTGCCTGCGGTTTTCATGCGGGGGATCCGGCGATCATGACGCAAATGGTGCGTCTGGCGAAGCGCCGGGGTGTGGGGATTGGTGCGCATCCGGGGCTACCGGACAGGCTCGGATTTGGGCGCAAAGAGATGGCCTTTACCCCCGATGAGATCTGCCAGCAGGTGATGTACCAGATTGGCGCGTTACAGGCGATTGCAAAATGTGAAGGGACGGTGGTATCGCATGTGAGTTTTCACGCGGCAATGGGCAATATGATCAACCGCGATGTGGCGCTGGCGCGTCAGGTGATGCTGGCGATTCATCGCCTTGATCCGGCACTGATTATTTTTTCCCAGCCGGACACCATTATTGAGCAGGCGGCGAAAAGTGTTGGTTTAGCAGGGCTAACGTTGTTTCTCGCCGATCGGGCCTACGATGCCACCGGGCGTTTGGTGCCACGCGGCAAGCCGGGTGCAGTGATTCAAGAAGAGGGGGCTGTTCGCGGGCGCGTTCGCCAGTTTTTGCAGGAAGGCACCGTGACCACCATTGAAGGGCATCATCTGGCGGTGCGCGCCCGCTCGATTTTGATTCACAGTGACACACCGGGTTCATTGGCGCTGGCGCAGATGGTACGCAGTGAGATTGAAGCCTGCGGCAGCGTCGTGGCTCCAGCCGCAGAGGTATTGCAGCAGTAGGATGGGGCACATTGTTGTCTAAGCCCGACAGGCGTTAAGGCTGTCGGGCTTTTTTTGCGGCTGATATTGCTGATATTGAGAGTTCGGGTGAGGGAAAAATGTTGCAGCCCGGATGTTGGCATCAATGCCTTATCCGGGCTGCGAGGGACGTTATCATCATTCGACTAAGCGGAACGCCAGTCGGGATTCACGCTTACTGACACCCTGCGCAAAAGGCGGCGAGACGCTCGCAGCCAGTTTGCAGTCGTTCCATGCTGGTGGCATACGAGAGACGGATATAGGGACTCATACCGTATGCCGCTCCCTGAACCGTCACCACGTACTGTTCTTCAATCAACGCCATCACAAAGTCGGCGTCGCTGTTAATCTGCCGCCCACCTGCGCTGGTTTTCCCCATAAACGCGGCGATATTCACAAACAAATAAAAGGCACCCTGCGGTTTGTGACACACCAGACCAGGAATTTCAGCCAGCTTCGCCAGCACGAAATCGCGTCGTTCGCGATAGATGGCGGCGCGTTCTTTCAGCAGATCCTGTGGGCCATCCAGAACCGCAATCGCCGCCGCCTGCGTCAGCGTGGTGATCCCTCCGGCATTCTGGGTATTGACATTACTCATCGCTTTAATCAGCGGAGCCGGGCCGCCACAGAAGCCGAGACGCCAGCCGGTCATCGAATACGCTTTCGAGACGCCATTCACCGTCAGCACCCGGTCATACAAGCGAGGCTCTACCTGCGCGAGGGTCAGGAAAACGCAGTCGTCATAAATCAGGTGTTCATAAATATCGTCAGTCAGGATCCAGACATGCGGATTATCCAGCATCACATCGGCAATGCCTTGCAACTCTTCGCGACTGGCGACGGAACCGGTGGGGTTGCTCGGATAGTTGAGTAGCAGCCATTTAGTTTTATCCGTGATGGCGGCGGCGATATCGGCAGGCAGCGGCTTAAAGCCATTTTCTTCATAACACGGCACCGGAATGGGGGTTGCCCCGGCGAATTTCACGATATCGGCATAGCTGATCCACGATGGTGTGGGGATCACCACTTCATCACCGGGGTTCAATGTTGCCATCATGGCATTGAAAATCATCTGCCGTGCGCCGCCAGTGGTGATGATCTGGCTGATGTCATAATCCAACCCGTTATCACGTTTGAATTTGCGCTGAATAGCGGCGCGCAGCGCGGGCGTGCCGTCGATTGGCGGGTAACGCGTGTCGCCAGCCAACGCAGCAGCGTAAGCGGCTTCAATGGCGTGCGGCGGGGTCGGAAAATCTGGCTCGCCAGTGGAAAGTCCCACCACGTCAATTCCCTGTGCGGTGAGGTCGCGCGCTTTTTGCGTCATCGCAACGGACGCTGAAATAGCGATGTTTTTAAGTCGATCGGCAATGTCTGGCATATCACAGGTGTTCCAGTTGATTCAGCAAAAACCGCGCTCGCGCACGGTGGGTGAGATCTGAGAATAGGGAACAGGCCAGGCAGGCAGATAATACTGCTTTGTTGTGGGGACATAATGCAAAACAATGACTGAATGACCGGCGAATCCCGTAACGATGCAAGCATGCCCCCTTTTGCACCGTAGGAGTGCGGGTGACAGACGGTGGAATGCGGGTTTGGGCGATAGCGGTGAGCATTTTGCCTCATAAATCCATAAGTAACCTGTGTGGATAGGAAATTGCCAGAACTGGCACAGCCATTGCTTTAGTGATGGAGAGGTCATCACTGGAGATAGGCTATGAATCTACGTCGCCTGAAATATTTTATCAAAATTGTCGATGTGGGAAGCTTAACCCAAGCAGCGGATATCCTGCATATCGCCCAACCGGCACTCAGTCAGCAGCTCGCCACCCTGGAAGGGGAGGTCAATCAGCAACTGTTGATTCGTACCAAACGTGGCGTCACGCCCACCACCGCAGGCAACATCCTGTATACCCATGCACAGGCGATTTTACGGCAGTGCGCGCAGGCGCAGAGTGCGATCGACCGCTCGGGCATGGAGTTGTGCGGTAATGTTTCGGTGGGGCTGGCACCCGGAACCGCAGCGCAACAGCTTGCCATTCCGCTGATGCAAGAGGTACAGCGTCAGCATCCCGGCATCGTGCTCTATTTCAATGAAAACTTCGGCACCACCTTAAGTGAACTCATCATGAACGGGAGGATGGATATGGCGGTGATTTATGATAACCGCGCGATCCACGGACTGCGTTTTATCCCGCTGATGAAAGAGCACCTCTGTTTTGTCTGTCCGAATTGTCTGGATAAGCCGGTGAAAGAGATCGCACTGGCTGATGTGGCGCGTTATGACCTGTTCCTGCCGCGTATTTACAACATTATGCGTAAAGTCGTGGATGATGCCTTCGTTAAAGAGGGGCTGGAGTATCGGGTCGCCTGCGAAATTGAATCGCAAACTACCCTTAATGCGGTGCTGGCTGCCGGGCTGGGATGCACGATCATGCCGGAATCAGCCGCTCGGGCGATGCTGAACGCGTCTGATGCCTGGATGGCAAAAATCATTGAACCGGATGTCCATACTTCACTGTCGTTTTGTATTTCCGATCACCTGCCGCTGTCTGAACCTGCCGAGGCGGTGAAATCGATCCTATTGTCACTGGTTGCGAACCGGACACCGGATAACCGCCCCCTGACACTGGTGAGTTAATAAGTCTCCCTTATTGCCGTAAAGCGAAACCCTCTTACTGTCCAGTCGTGTGTGCGGGATAGAGTGAAAGCATCCACCGAAGACAACAGCCAGTACTGGGTTACTATGGAAAAAACCGTTACTCTTGAGATGCTGTCACAGCTCACACAGAGCCTGCATGCCACCTCAATTTCTCATCTCGTGCTAAAGGGCAGAACGTGGTCTGTTCATCTCACCACCATGCCGTCCATGGTTCCCATGGCTCCCGTTCCTGCGGTGGATGAACCGCCACGTTTTACGTCCCTTTGTGCCCCAGCTCCCGGACGAGTACTGCTACGCCATCCTCTGCTTGCGGAGCATTTCACCGTGCCGGGTAGCCGGATCGCTCCGTGCGATTTACTGGCTATGGTCAAAGTGGGCGCACTCTACTTACCCGTTCGCAGCCTTGTTTCCGGGCAGCTTATTTCCTTTCAGGTGAGCGAGGGCGATACCGTCGAGTTTGGTCAGGAAATCGCTAAAATTCAATTGGATGAGCCATTTCATTCAGCGTTATAAGTCCCCCTTATTGCCTCAAACCATTTATGTCTTATACCGCTGAGGCATAACTGAATAGAGTCAAAAATACGCAATAAATACGATGCGGCATCTCAGAAATGCCGTGATGACAGGAGAGGCGCTATGCCATTTTCAGATTATAAAGTCGCACTGGTCACCGGTGCATCCGCTGGGATGGGCGAAGCCATTGTCGAGCGTTTGTGCCAGGAAGGGATAACGGTTCATGCCGTCGCACGCCGTCGGGAACAGTTGACTGCACTGGCGGATCGCACTGGTTGCATTCCACATGCGGTTGACGTCGCCGACCTTGATGCGCTGACGCGCTTATGCAGTGACCTGCAAGTGGACATTCTGGTGAACAACGCTGGTGTGTCGCACCCCGGTTCCATTCTCGATGCCAGTGAAGAGGTGATTGAAACCCAGCTCAACGTCAACCTGCGTGCGGTTTTGCACCTGTGTCGTTTACTGGTGCCGGGCATGGTGGCGCGCGATTGCGGCCACGTTATTAACATCACGTCGATTGCCGCGATTTATAACTTCAACGGCAACTCCGTTTATCACGCGACCAAAGCGGGTGTTCATGCGCTTTCACGCCAACTGCGCGTTGATTGCTACGGCAAGCGCGTGCGCATTACCGAGATCTGTCCAGGCCGGGTGGCAACCGACATTTTCGGCAATGTTTCCGGCGATCATGAAGAGGCGCGCAAGCGTTTTATCGACGGGTTTGAGTTGCCGCAGGCAAAAGACATTGCCGATTGCGTAGCCTTTGCTGTTAGTGCCCCAATAGCGGTGAATATCGGCAATATCGAAATCACACCGACGTTGCAGGTTCCCGGCGGGCTTTCTACGATGCGTCCCGGTGAAAACGTAGTCTAAGCGGGTTGAGAGGAGGCTCATTATGGCGCTCGATTTTAGTACCATTTTAACCGGCCACTATGGCGCGATGATCGTGAAGGGCGCGACCATCACGCTGGAACTGGCGTTGGGTGCCTGGCTGCTGGCTATGTTTCTTGCGTTATTGCTGCTGGTGATCCGTCTGTCAGAAAATCGCATCGCCATGTATATGGTGGCAGCGTACGTTTCATATCACCGTAATGTTCCCACGCTGATTCAGTTGATGATGTGGTATTTCGCCATTCCGACGCTGTTGCCGGAATCGGTACAGATGTGGATTAACGACTTCAACGCTGAGTTCCTTTTCTCTATGTTTGCGTTGGGATTATGTCAGGCAGCTTACTTTTCCGAAGATATTCGTAGCGGTTTGCGCGCTATTCCTGATGGGCAGAATGAGGCGGCGCGAGCGCTGGGCATGAGCTACATGCGGGCAATGGGCTCGGTGATCCTGCCGCAGGGGATCCGCAATGCCTTGCCAGCCTTGATTAACCACACCGTGCTGCTGTTTAAAAACACCAGTCTTGCGATGGTCATCGGAGTAACCGAGTTGACCTATGTGACGCGCGATCTTGAGAACCAGACTTTCCGCACCTTTGAGGCCTATGCCATCGGTACATTGGGTTATCTGGCGTGCTCGCTGCTGTTGATGGGGCTGGGTGCCCTGTTAGGCCGTCATTTTCAACGTGCCTACGCGAGGTAATCACTATGTTTGATGTTTTTACCATTTTGCAGGACCACGGCATGCTGTTCCTGATGGGGCAGTATCCGAACGGGCCGCTCGGCGGCGTACTGTGCACGCTATTGATTTCACTGTTGGCGGTAGTGCTGTCTTTTCCTCTGGGCGTGGTCGTTGGGCTGGCGCGGTTATCCCCGTGGCGCGGGGTGCGCTGGGCAGCCGCCTGCTGGGTCTACACCCTGCGCGGTATCCCTCTGATGATGGTGGTGTTCTGGACCTACTTCTGCGTGCCCTTGCTGATTGGACAGAATATCAGCGGCTTTTCCACCATGCTCTGTACGCTGGTTATCTACGAGAGCGCTTACATCGCCGAGATTGTACGCGGCGGCATTCAGGCGTTGCCGCAAGGGCAATATGAAGCGTCACGCGCTTTGGGGATGAGCTATCTGAAAACCCTGCGACTGGTGATCTTACCGCAAGCACTGTTCAACTCATTGCCGAGTCTGGTGAGCCAACTGGTGTCGATCATTAAGGACAGTACGCTGGGCTATGTGATTAACGTGCCGGAACTGACCTATGCGGCAAATCAGGTCAGCAATCAGCTCCTGACCAAACCGTTTCAGGTCTTCGCCATCGTGGCCCTGAGCTACTACATTATCTGTTTTAGCCTGACATGGCTGGCGAACCGGCTAGAAAATTGGATTGCCAATAAACGGCTCAATGCGCCGCCGCAACAGGGAGAAGATCGGAACGAGCCTCCTTTCTTGGCTAACCGCAAACTTAATAAGGAAACATCATGATCCCGATGATTTTGTTTAACCAGGTCAATAAGTGGTATGGCGATTATCACGCCCTGACCGATCTCAGTGCCGAAGTCAAAGCGGGGGAAGTGGTAGTGGTTTGCGGCCCTTCCGGCTCTGGGAAATCAACGTTAATTCGCACCGTGAATCGTCTGGAGCCTATCGAACAGGGGCAAATTCTGTTTGATGGCTTCGATATCCACGGCAGCAGTACGCGGCTGAACCAACTGCGTACGCGTATCGGCTTCGTGTTCCAGAACTTCAATTTGTTTCCCCATGTGTCGGTGATGGAAAACATCATGATGTCGCCGGTAAAAGTGTTGGGCACCAAACGTTCCGAGGCGCGTAAATACGCTGGGGAATTGTTGGAGCGCGTTGGATTGTCGCACAAAGCCAATGCTTATCCGGCGCAGCTTTCCGGCGGGCAGCAGCAGCGTGTAGCGATTGCCCGCGCGCTGGCGATGAAGCCGCCGGTGATGTTGTTCGATGAGCCTACATCGGCGCTGGATCCCGAAATGGTGGGGGAGGTATTAAGCGTCATGCGCTCGTTGGCTCAGGAAGGGATGACTATGATGTGCGTGACCCACGAAATGCACTTTGCTCGCGATGTGGCCGATACCATCTGGTTTATGGATCAAGGGCAGATTTTGGAAAAGGCGACGCCGGAACAATTCTTTAGCGCCCCGCAGCACCCGCGCGCACGCCGTTTCCTGAGTGATTTACGGGGCTAACGGCGCGGTTAGCTCTGGTGGGGAATCTCAGGTCAGTGTACCGGGTATCGTCGTTAACGCACACATTACAGAGAGTATGTATCTATAAAACGTAGTCGGGCTGTCTCGCCCGACTACGTGGGAATAACATGTCTCTATCGGCTGCCTATTCCATGTTTCTCAAAGCTCTATCTTGATAGCTGCGCGTACGGTAAAGGCTGCTGTGGCGCGCGGTTGTCAACCTTGAAGCGGCTGACCAGCGACTCCATTTCAATTGCCTGCTCATCCAGTGATTGGCTGGCGACGGAAGCTTCCGCAACCAGCGTCACATTCTGCTGCGTCACCATCTCCAGTTGATTGAGCGCTTCATTAATTTGTGCGATACCTAACGACTGTTCGTCAGCGGCAACCGCGATTTCATTGACCAGATCGCGTACTTTTCGTGTGCCGGTGATGATGTCGTTAAGCCCCCGATTCGATTGGTTCACCAATTTCGTGCCTTCACTGACGCTGGCAATGCTGTCGGCGATGAGAGAACGAATTTTGCCTGCTTCATCAGCACTGCGCTGCGACAGTTGACGAACTTCCGCCGCGACGACAGAGAAACCTCGGCCATGTTGTCCTGCCCGTGCGGCCTCAACCGCTGCGTTCAACGCCAGCAGGTTGGTCTGAAAGGCAATGGCATCAATGGCTGCAACCACCGCATTCACGCGCTGGCTGGCGTCCTGAATTTTTTCCATTGCGCCGCTGGCGGCTTCGGTAATGGTTCCGACGCGGTGAGCCTGATCGTCCACCTCCGTGGTTAGCTGACGCGCTTGTCCGGCAAAGTCGGCGGTTTGTTTTACCGTGACGGTAATTTCTTCCATGCTGCTGGCGGTTTGTACCAGCGAGGCGGATTGTTCTTCCGTACGCTGCGCCAAATCATGATTGCCATTGGCGATTTCACTGCTGGCACGTCCGATGATCTGGGAACTGTGCTTAATGTTCACGACCATATCAGCGATATTTTCCAGTGAAGTGTTATATGCCTGATTCAACTGTGAAAGTTCGTCGGTTCCCGGCACGCGTAAGCGACGTGTAAGATCCCCACCCATCTCGCGAATAGTCGTCAGGGTTTGCTGAAGCTGTTCGTTGATGCTGCGCATAATCATTAAGGCCAGCCCAATCGCCATCAGCAAAGAAACCAAAGCCCCTACCAGATAGCTAATCCAGGACTGGTGGGCATCGGCGGCTAGCGCGTTGACCTGTGTGGTCAGATCGTTGGCAGTGAGTTGCTCAACCTTTTTCAACTCATCGATTTTTGCCGTTTGTTGGTTAAACCACTGGCTGGCATCAATAGCAAAATTTCCGTCGGGGGAAGCGATAGCCTTATTACGCATCTGGAGCGCGCTTTGGGCTGAAGGGTTATTAAGCGCCTGCTCAAAAGCCTTACGCAGTTCGGGATTGGCAAACATGTTATAGGCCGTGGTATAGGCATTTCCCTGACCAACCATCTGGTTCAGACGCTCGAACATACCCGTAGCAAAACTATTGGCAGAGAACGTGTTGGACAGCACGGCGCGTTCTAGTCCCGCCTGCTCTTTGACGTTAAGCAGGTTGTAATAAGCTGCTAGCCGCAGGGCAATGCTCCCATCGCTGACCAGATGCGTCATATCCCCGACGATATTCAACAGGTTGCTGACGGAATCGGAGTAGTAGCCTATGGCCTGGGTCACGGGTATCGATAGGCTATCGACATTGCGGCGATGTTCCCCAAGTTGTTGTATTTTCTGCGTTACATGACCCAGTTCCTCACTGACGGCATCCCCAAATTCGCTGCGGCTCATATTGGCGGTAGTGTGCTCAAGAACCTGCTGTGCTCGATCGGTGGCTTGTCGCTGCGTGGCAAGCTCCGGGCCAAACTTTTTCCCCTGGCTACCAAAATATCCTGCACTCAGCCCGCGTTCCCGCTGTAATTGGTGGGTGAATTCGCCAGCATCGCGTGCCAGCGTGATGAGTTTTGCCATGCGGATCATTTCATTTTCTGTGTTGAGTCGTTCGGCCACGCCGGAAAAACTGAACCACAATAGGGCAAGGATAGGAGGGAAGAGAGCCAGAATGAACTTACTACGGATCGAGATGTAATGAAGGGATTTCATGAGTATGCTCCATTGCCTGCAAGTCGCCCGTTCCTGGCATGCGCAGCTTACAAAAAGTAGACAGAAGTATATTTAGTTTCGGCGCTATGAAGTAATGGTTTAGTACTGATTTTATTGTTCTGTTAAAAAATTAACTATTATGATGATGATAAAAATATATTTAATATTATTCAGATGGTTATATTGTTTTTATTTTGTGAAAACAGTGAGATCGTTAACTTATACAACATGCTGTGCGAGCCTAATTCTTGCTCGTGTTTGAGCGAGGCTGTTATGCACGGTGTTGGCAGAGAAAGGCGGAAGGGCGTGATCGGAATCTATCTGTTGCCCCGCCGGATAGCCAGCGGGGCAGAGGAGAATTAATGAATTCTCAGTATGTGGTCTTGATTAACTTTGAAGAAGCGAACCGCATCGCGCAGTTGCTCACCCTGTTCCGTCATGGCGTGCGCCGCGGTGGCAGATTCCTCAACTAATGCGGCGTTCTGCTGGGTCACCCGATCCATCTGCTCTACCGCCACGCTGATCTCTTTGATACCAATGTGCTGCTCGTTGGAAGCCTGAGAGATCTCTGCCACGATGTCCGTCACTTTTTTCACTGACAGCACAATCTCCGACATCGCCTGACTGGCTTTGTCTGCGCGTGCGGAGCCGTCAGTGATCTTCTCCACGGTGCCTTCGATCAAGGTTTTGATCTCTTTGGCTGCATTGGCGCTCTTCTGTGCCAGCGTGCGTACTTCACCCGCGACGACAGCAAAACCTTTCCCTTCGCTGCCCGCTCTGGCCGCTTCTACCGCCGCGTTCAGTGCAAGGATGTTGGTCTGGAAGGCGATGCCTTCAATGACGCCGATGATATCGACGATTTTCTGCGAACTGTGGGAAATTTCATGCATACGCTTGAGCATATCGTCTACGATAAGCCCGCCCTGAGAGGCCGTTTCCGAGGTTTGTTGTGCCAACTGGCTGGCCTCTTTGGCGTTATCTGCGTTCTGGCGTACGGTGTGCGTGAGTTGCTGCATGTTGGCCGATGCCTGAATCAGCGAAGCCGCCTGCTCTTCGGTACGCTGCGACAGATCGCTGTTGCCCTGAGCAATCTCGCTGGATGCCAGTGAGATGGATTCACTGCCGTTCATGATGGTATGTACGATGCTCATCAACTGCTGGTTCATGTCGTTGAGTGAAGCAAGGAGGCTTGTGTTATCACCCTGACGTAGCTTGATTTCCGTTGCAAGATTACCGGATGCAATCTCGGTCATGATGGCTTTGGCGTAATAGGGGTCGCCGCCGAGTTGGCGTGAAATATTACGTGAAATGAGGGTGGCGATAATGGCGGTTGTCAACAGGGCGAGTAACAGCAATCCCCAGACATAGTACTGTGACGTTCGATACGTCGAGTCGGCACTGGCAACGATATTTTTTGCCGTCTCCAGTTCCATGTCGACCAGTCTGGCCAGGTCTTTCATCATTTGGCTACGATATTTTGCAGAATTCGCGCCGCTGATTTTACTGGCTTCAGCCAGATCACCCCGATTAACGGTCTCAACCAGTACGGCATTCACCGAATTGAAGCCCGAGAAGTTTTCGCCAATCACCTTAATCAGGGCTTTTTTCTCGTCACTGTTGGCAATGGCTTCATAGCCCTTAAATGCCGTGAGGAAAGCATCAGCATTTTGCTGCAATTCTTTGCGGTGACTTTCACGTTCTTCAGGTGTTTGAGAGTCAACATACTGTATTTGCTGCAAACGTGTTTCAGACAACGTGCCACGCATTGCCTGACTGTAGCGCACACCAGGTAAGCTATTGTCGCTGAGTTCAACAATACGGCTGTTATTAACGTTAAGCTGGAGTAGTGAAACCACCCCTAATAGCAACATCATCGCTATCAGGACGGAAAATCCGAGTAATAACTTGGAGAGCACTGTTAGTTGAGAGAGTTTCATCGCGATTCTTATTAATTATAGGGGGAAAGTAGTAGTGATAACGGCAAATAAGATAAGATCTTTATAATGTGTGATTCAATAAGGAGGCAATGAAGAGCAAAAGCGGGTTAATTTCATTTATTTTCATAATATTAACATTAAATTCTAACGAATTTAAAAATTGTAAATTATTATTTTATTAAATGTTAAGTTGTTAATTGTCATTTCTAATGAGTAATTTGATTATTGGCCCCAGATATGAACTATTCATAAACCGAAAGAATAAAATGTGATAACCATCAATAATCATGATATATATCTTTATAAATCACAAGTATATGTAACAAAAACGGTTAATTAAATGACTAAATATTTCTTTAGTCAGAAAGCCGTAGCATAAATAGTAATACTGTTCACTTAAGCATGGATTTAGGGGGAAACGCGGTGATGAAGTTCCCGTAGGGATACCTCGCACCGTGGTCGCCCCCGGTATCTCGATGCTTAAACGATCGGCATTACAGCATAAATAGGGGATTATATTACTGCGGCATGGCGATTTTTACTCCAGATAAAACACGGATTCGAGCGTATCGCTGATTGGGCTGTTATCGGGGTGAGAGGGCATCACGTCGCCCATGTGTTTCCACCAGCGCTGGCAGACCTCTGTTTGCGCAATGGCCTCCCAGCGCGCTTCGGATTCGACCTCCACATAGCCGAATAGCAGATTGCGCTGTCTATCCAGAAAAATGCTGTAGTGGTGCGCCCCGTGGTTTTTCAGCACGTCAGCCAGTTCCGGCCAGATAGGATTATGGCGACGCTGATACTCGTCGTGGCAGTCAGGAAAAACCGACATCACAAAAGCCTTACGAAACATGGCTGGTTCCCCGTCGTTGTTAGCAGAACGCCACGACGGTGAGGCCGTGGCGGTTGAAGGCAACGCGATGTGCGATATGCATGACACGTTCCCACAAACGATACACGTAAGATGGACTACACGCGCAACGCGGCTTCCATGGGAGTGACGCCAAAACGTTTACCCAGTGCGATCAGTTCTTCGGTAGAGATCGTCTGCTTCTTACCGCCCATCGATCTGACTTTCACCATGACTTCAGCAGATTTTTCCGCGGTGTCGATCAGGCCAAAGGCTTCATCCAGCGTCGGGCCGGTGCCGAAAATACCGTGGAAGGGCCACAGCACCAGCGAGTGACGTTTCATTTGCTCGGAGGTGGCATCACCAATCGCATCGGTGCCTGGCACCATCCACGGCACAATCCCCACGCCGTCCGGGAAGACGACCAGACATTCCGTACTGCCCTCCCACAGTTCACGAGTAAATGTGGCGGTATCCAGATCCAGCACGTAGCTCAGAGCGATCAGATTGGTCGCATGGCAGTGCATGATGACGCGGTCGCGCCCGTGGGTCACGCCCATGCGTACAATGTGCGACTGGAAATGCGAGGCCAGTTCCGATGTCGGCAGACCACCGTTGGTGAGTCCCCAGAAAATACGGTAGCCTTTACCGTCGCTATCGACCTGCAACACCACCAGTGAATCTGCCGGATCCAGTTGCACGTTGCGGAAGAATTTGCCGGAGCCGGTCACGATAAACCAGCAGTCAGCCAGTTCGGGCATCGGTTGCGATAGCGCCTCATGGCGCGGCTGCGGGTAGAAATCGCTTTCATAAGGTGTCACATCCTCAGCCGTCAGGCGCAGGCTGACGTTACCGCCGTTACGTTCGTCCCAGCCTTTGAGCCACATATCGCTGGTGGCTTTAATCATTCCCTGTACAAACCAGGAAGAGAGAATTGCTTGCATAATCTTACCCTTGACGTTGAGTGAGGATGGTTTCTTCATACTGACGCACCTGTTGCAGCCATTCGCTGCCCGGAGTGACGTCATGACGCTGGCAGTAGTGTTCCCACACTGCCTGCCACGGCAGCGATTTTTGCTCTTCCAGCAACGCCAGACGCGCGGTGTAATCGCCGTTTTGTTCCAGTTTGCGCAGCGTTTCCGTGGGTTCCAGCAGCGCCCGCAACAGGGCTTTTTTCATGTTGCGTGTGCCGATGACCCAGGCGGCGATGCGGTTGATGGAGGCATCAAAAAAATCCAGTCCGATGTGTACGCGGTTAAGCAACTTATGGCGCACGATTTCATGGGCGATAGCCTGTGTTTCGTCGTCCAGCAGTACAACGTGGTCGCTGTCCCAGCGCACCGGACGGCTGACGTGCAGCAGCAGGCGCGGAACATACAGAATCGCGCTGGAGATCTTGTCGGAAATCACTTCAGTCGGATGGAAGTGTCCGGCATCCAGACAGAGCGCGGTGCCTCGGCTGGTTGCATAGCCGAGATAGAATTCGTTGGAGCCGACGGTAAAACTTTCCGCGCCGATCCCGAACAGCTTACTTTCCACCGCGTCGATGTGATGTGCCTGATCGAGCGGTTCCGCGATGATCTCATCCAGCGCGCTGAGCAGCCGCTGGCGGAATGCCAGACGATCGATGGTCAAATCTTTCATGCCGTCCGGCACCCAGATGTTCATGACCGATGGCGTACCGAGTTCGCGACCGAAATAGGCAGAAATCCGGCGGCTGGCCTGACAGTGCTCAATCCAGAAACGACGGACTTTTTCGTCCGGGTGCGACAGGGTAAAGCCGTCTGCGCTCAGCGGATGAGAAAAACAGGTTGGGTTAAAATCCAGCCCAAGCTGGTGACGTTTGGCCCATTCGACCCACGAACGGAAATGTTCTGGTGCAATCTCGTTGCGGGCGACGGGCTGTGCGGATTCCAGATAGATGGCGTGCAGGTTCAGCCGCTTAGGGCCGGGGATGAGCGCAAAGGCCTGTTCCAGATCGGCACGCAGTTCATCCGGCGTGCTCGCCTTGCCGGGATAGTTGCCTGTGGCCTGAATACCGCCAGTTAACGGCCCGCCGGTGTTCTCGAATCCGCCCACATCGTCACCCTGCCAGCAGTGCATGGATACCGGAATCTGGTCGAGCTGTTCCAGCGCGGCTTCTACGTCAATATTCAGGCTGGCATAACGCGTTTTTGCCAACTGCCAGGCGGTTTCAATTGGTGTGCTCATTGTATCGTCTCCTGTTTGCCCTGTGGGGCGGTTTCTGGCTGGCAGAGCGCCTGAAAGCGACGCCAGTGCCCGGCAAAATCACTCTCCGCACGCGGGGTATAGCGATGCAGAGGAAAATTATGCGTCAGCATCTGCCGGAAGGCGGCAAGATTGGTAACGGCGCCCAGTGCCATGAGCTGGCAGCCAATATTGCCTAGCGTGGAGGCTTCGACTGGCCCGGCGAAAACCGGGATCTGGCACACATCGGCGCATAGCTGGTTCAGGAAAGCGTTCTGGCTGCCGCCGCCGACAATATGCAACTGGCGAATCGGTGCATGACGCAGTTCGCCCAGCTCCAACACCACCTGCCGGTAGAGCAACGCGAGGCTGTTGAAAATACAGCGCGCCAGTTCGGCATCGGTTTGGGGCACGGGCTGGTCGTGCTCGCGGCAATAGTCGCGGATCGCCTCGTGCATGGACGGCGGATTGATAAAGCGATCATCATTCGGGTTAATCAGACTCATGAAGGCTGGCAGGGCGGCGGCAGACTGAATCAGCGCGTCTAAATCTTTGATGCCACGCTCCTGACACACCCGCTGTAGCAACCACAGACCCATGATATTTTTCAGTACCCGATAGGTGCCGTCTACACCACCTTCATTGGTGATATTGGCGGCCAGCGCCTGTGGGCTGTTAAACGGTGTATCGCTCTCGATGCCCATCAGCGACCAGGTGCCGGAGCTGAGATAGGCG
This sequence comes from Pectobacterium fontis, assembly GCF_000803215.1. Classification (GTDB taxonomy): domain Bacteria; phylum Pseudomonadota; class Gammaproteobacteria; order Enterobacterales; family Enterobacteriaceae; genus Pectobacterium; species Pectobacterium fontis. The sequence continues at coordinate 32,988 of NZ_JSXC01000004.1, read as the reverse complement.
CTATTGCGGTTGTGCAACGGCGCACCGACCACCGCGCTAGCGGTGTCGTGCGTGGCGACGGCGGTAACGGGAATCTGTCGTCCACTTGGCGCTGTCCAGTTTCCTACGGGGTGTCCTGGCTGCACCGGATCACTCAGCCAGCGGCGTGGTACGTTCAGGTAGCCCAGCAGTGTGCTGTCCCAGGTTTTCTCTTTCAGATTAATCAGTTGGGTTGTGCTGGCGTTGGTATATTCACACACCAGACTCCCCGTGAGGCGATAGTGAAAATAGTCGGGGATCATCAGCAGATGTTCCACCTGATCCAGTGAGTCAGACGGTGCATCGCACAGTGCTTTAAGCTGATATAGCGTATTAAACGGCAGAAACTGAATGCCAGTGCGCTGGTAGATCGCCTCGCGCCCCAGCTCGGCAGTTACGGCTGCCATCACGCCGTCGGTACGATGGTCGCGATAGGAATAGGGCAGGCCGACACGTTGTCCGTCTTTATCCAGCAGCACGTAGTCCACGCCCCAGCTATCGATCCCGATACTATCAGGGGCAATCCCCATGGCATCGATTTGGTGCAATCCGATGAGGATGTCGCGTTCCAGCGCAGTGAGATCCCACTGGTGATGGTTGTCCTGAAAAACCAGCGTATTGCTGAAACGGTGAATTTCCTTCAGCGTCAGATGCTGCGTTGCGGTGTGCAAAGTCGCCAGCATGACCCGACCGCTGGATGCCCCTAAATCCACCGCCACGATATTCTTCACCGCCATAGCTGCACTCCTTATTGTTGGATGTGTTGCAGTGTAAGGAGCGGTAACCGATGCCACCTTCCCATGAGTGCCATCTGCAACAGGCGGTTGGCAAAATGACAAAGCTGACCGTGAAAGGCGTCACAATCCGGGAAGTTATTTGGAAAATAGCCATGAAAAAATGAGGGATAAAGTGGTGTGATCCTTGCCACACTTCAATCAATTAGGCCGTGCGATCTTAAAAAAAGAGCAGTCAGATGGCGCGTGAGTGACGGTATTTCAAGGCTGGTTTGGTGGCTTCTGGCTACCCTTTTTCAAAGTCTGTATTTTTACCAAAGGCTGAATGGAGAACTGAAATGACGTTACTTCGTGGTGATGATTTTTTTACTTCGCGTGCCGTGACGGTCGCGGTAGAGCCGCGTACCCCACAGACGGCCTTTCCTGAGCACTACCATGATTTCTGGGAAATTGTGCTGGTTGAGCAGGGTGCAGGCGTCCATGTGTTTAACGATCAGCCCTATGCGCTGTGTAGCGGTTCAGTGTTCTTTGTTCGCGATAACGATCGGCATCTGTTTGAGGATGTCGAGGGGTTGTGCCTGACGAATATGTTATACCGTTCGCCGCGCGGGTTCCGTTTCCTTTCCGATGTCGCTGCATTTTTGCCCTATGGCCCGAACGGCGAGTGGCAAGGGCAATGGCAGGTGAATGCGACGGGGATGCAGCAGTTGAAACAGTCGCTAAACAGTCTGGCTGAGTTGGCGCAGAGCGATGCGCCGGAGGCGATTGCGGCCAGCGAAAGCCTTTTTCTGCACATTCTGGTGCAACTGCGTCAGTACTGCTTCCAGACGCAGGGCAATGGCTCCGAGCGTCAGGGAGTGCAGGCGCTGCTGGGCTGGTTGCAAAATAACTACAGCGAAGAGGTGAACTGGGGCAGTCTGGCCGATCAGTTCTCGCTGCCGCTACGCACATTGCACCGCCAGCTCAAACAACATACCGGGATGACGCCACAACGTTATCTGAATCGGTTAAGATTACTGGAGGCTCGTCGGCGCTTGCAGCAGAGTGATGATTCAATCACCACCATTGCGCATGCCTGTGGATTTAGCGACAGCAATCACTTCTCGACGCAATTCCGCAAGGCATTCTCGCAGGCACCTAAGTCACTGCGCCATCAGGCGTTTTCTCGTGAAGAGTAGGTAACAGCAACGGCAGGTGAGGGAATGGTGACAGCAACTCGGGGTTTGAAATTACAGACTGAAGACTATTTCCTCACTGACAAGAATGCTGTGATGGTCGCCGAGCGGCATCCGCAGCCGATATTTCCGCTGCATCATCATGATTTTGACGAACTGGTCATTGTCTGGCGCGGTAATGGCCTACACCTCTGGAACGATGTGCCTTACCGTATTACCCGCGGCGATATGTTTTATGTCTCCGCCCACGATCGCCACAGCTATGAATCTGTCCACGAGCTTGAGCTAAACAACATTCTCTATATTCGCAACCGCCTGACGTTATCCGCCGACTGGCAAACATTACTGCCGGGCGGGGAGCTTCCACAAAGCCAGCGCCATTGGTGCTTAGGCTCGGAAGGCATGGATAGCCTCCGCGAGAAAGTGGATGCATTAGCGCAGGAATGTATGAAATCGGATGCGCTGTCATTGCAACTGAGTGAGGCGCTGTTTTTGCAGATCGCGCTGCTGGCGGCACGTTATCGCCATACGCCGGATAATCCGCAACTGGCCGATGCACATCAGTTGGATATGTTGATGAATGCGTTGCGTGCCAGCATCGCCACCCCGTTTCGTTTTGAAGCCTTCTGCGAACAGCATCACTTTAGCGCCCGCAGTTTGCGTTCGCGGTTTAAAGAGCAAACCGGTATGAGCGTGCCGCATTATCTGCGCCAACTACGACTCTGCAAGGCGATGGAACTGTTGCGCTATGATCTGCAAACTATCGGTGATGTTGCCGCGTTGTGCGGTTTTGAAGACAGTAACTATTTCTCTGCGGTGTTCCATCAGGCGTTCGGCGTTTCACCCAGCGCCTATCGCCAGCGCTTTTTGAATGTGGAGTGACACCCGCATCGTTCGGGGTTAATATCATTGGTGACACCAATGATATTAACCGGAGCACATTATGGCTGACATCACACGTCAAACCACGACGTTGCGCATCGATCAGGACATCAAAGAGCGGCTAAAAACGCTAGCCGATGACCGCAACAGCTCAGCCCATGCGCTGATGCTGGAAGCGATTGCTGAATACGTTGAGCGGGAAGAAAAACGCAGCCAGTATCGTAAAGAGGCGTTGGCCGCGTGGGAAGACTATCAGGACACTGGCAAACATATCACCGCAGATGAGACCGTTACTTGGTTAGAATCCTGGGGTTCTGGACATGAACAGGATGCGCCTGCATGCCACAAGTGATCGTTTCAGAACGCGCGAGGCGTGATTTACAGCGCCTACAGGACTTTCTAAAAAACAAAAATGTGCTGGCCGCAAAAAAGGCTGCTGAAGTTTTGATTCGCGGTATCCGCCAATTAGAGACGCTGCCGAATATTGGGCGACCAGTAGAACATCTCCCCTTGGAATATCAGGAACTGGTGATCGAATTCGGCAGCAGTGGTTATGTGATGCTTTACCGCCACGATGAACTGACTGACCGCGTGGTGATACTGACGGTTAAACACCAAAAAGAAGCCGGTTACCAAAATCCTTAATACTGTTCCTCTGAGATTATCCTCTCGCCAAATTCAGTGTGCCGCTAAACCTCAACCGCGCTATTCCACTACCGTCGAGAGCAGCAGGCGCGTGTAAGGGTGCTGCGGCTGATTGAAGATCTGTTCGACCGGGCCGGTTTCTACGATATCCCCGTCTTTCATTACTGCAATCCGGTGACTCATATGCTGTACCACGCCCAAATCATGGGAGATAAACAGCATCGTCAGCCCCAACTGGCGCTGCAACGCGACCAGCAAATCCAGTACCTGCGCCTGTGTGGTGACATCGAGTGCTGATACCGGTTCGTCGCAGATCAGAATATCAGGTTCCGATGCCAGCGCCTGGGCGATGGAGACGCGCTGGCGTTGCCCACCGGACAGCGCGCTTGGGCGGCGGCTCAACAGATTCGGCGTCAGGCCAACATATTCCAGCAGCGTCAGCAGGCGCCGCTGTTTTTCATCATCGTTCAGATCGCGGCGCAGGCGCAGCGGCTGGTGCAGAATCTGGGCGACGGTAAATTGGGGATCGAACGAACTGAGCGGATCCTGCGTGATCGTCTGAATGCGTGCGCGCAGTGGTCGGCGTTCACGTTCCGTTAATGTACTCCAGGCATTATCCGCGAGTCTGACTTCACCGCTGTCCGGTTTTTGCAGCGCCAGAATGACTTTGCCCAGCGTGGTTTTACCCGAGCCGGACTCCCCGACGATACCCAGCGTTTCACCACGTTTGATCTGGAGAGAAACCTGATTGACGGCCTGCATCCGGCTGCCGTCCGGGCGCTTGAACGACACCGCAATGCGATCCGCCGTCAGAGCGATGGCACCGTCAGTATACGCTGTCGCCAGAGACGCGGCGGATGGCGCAATGCCACTCTGTAACGGATCGACGCCTGCCAGCCACTTTCCACGCGTAGACGCGGTTGGGATCGCCGCCAGCAGCTTACGGGTGTAGGGATGCGTTGGCACCGACAGGATCTGTTTTGCTTCACCGCCTTCTACCAGCGATCCGTTTTGCATGACGATGACGCGATCCGCAACGTCTGCCACGACGGCAAGATCGTGGGTGATCAGCAGCACGCCGTGCCCGGCCTGTGCCAGAGCGGTGAAGACTTTCAGCACCTGCTTTTGCACCGTGGCATCCAGCGCCGTGGTAGGTTCATCGGCAATCAGCAACTGTGGGCCAGCCGCTAACGCAGAGGCGATAAGCGCTCGCTGGCGCAGCCCGCCGGATAACTCATGTGGATGCTGTGCCGCGCGGTTCTCGGGGTCGGGAATGCCTGCCTGTGCCAGAAGTTCGGCGATGCGCGCGGGAACCTGCTGGCGCGGCAACAAACGGTGAGTCAGAAGCGGTTCTGCTACTTCCTGACCAATGGTGCGCAATGGATCGAGAGACACCAGAGCGTCTTGCAACACAAAGCCGATTTCACGGCCGCGAATCGCGCGCCAGTCGCGATCGGTTAAATAGCGTAAATCACACAAACTGCCGTCATGGCGCGTGAGTTCAATCGCGTTTGCCTGTACGTCACTTCCTTCGCCGGATAACCCGACCAGCGTGCGCGCGGTGACGGATTTTCCTGAACCCGATTCGCCGACCAGTGCCAGAATTTCTCCGGCATTCACCTGAAAAGACAGATTTTTAACCGAACGAATGGCACCAAAAGGGCTGGGAAAAGTGACACTCAGACCGTCTACGCGCAGCAGCGGTGCCGCCGACGAAGGTGAAGTATTCAGGCTCATCGTGCCTCTCCTTTCGCCAAAATGGCCTGTAAACGACGCCCCAGCAGCGTGATGGAAATCACCGACAGCGCAACGACGCTGGCGGGCAGCAGGCTAACCCAAGGCGCGATATCAAGAAAGTTACGTCCGTCTGCCAGCAGTGCGCCCCATTCGGCGGTCGGCGGGACGACGCCCAGCCCCAGAAAACTCAGCGCTGAGGCGGATAGCACGGCATGACCGACGCCAATGGTGGCGACAATCAACAGCGGGCGCAGCGTATTGGGAATGATATGACGAAAAACGATATACAGCGGGTGTTCGCCCAGCGCAATCGCATGCTCAACGTAGCCGGATAGTCTGACTTGCAGTACCTGAGAACGGATCAAACGCGCATAACCCGCAATCCCCGCCAGACCGACGGCTAGCATGGTGTTTTCCGGGCCGCGCCCTAGCACCGCAATCACCAGCAGCGCCAGCAATAGATCGGGAAATGCCAGCATGATGTCCAGCAGGCGAACCAGAATCTGACGGATACGCAGCGGTGCGAGTACCGAGAGCGTACCAAACAGCACGCCACCGAAGCAGGCGATCAGCATCGCGCCGACGCCAATACCCAGTGACAGTGACGTTCCGTGAACGATGCGGGCAAAAATGTCGCGTCCCAACTGATCGGTGCCAAACCAATAAGTAGCATTCGGCGACTGAAATACTGCGCCCATATCCATTTCATCGGCGGTACGGCTGGTAAACAGCGACGGGAAAAAGACCGCCAGCGCCAGCAGAGAAACGATAGCGGCAGGCAGCAGCGTCGCCGTGCTCAGCCACGGGCTGCGATAGGTTTTTCTGGGTGGTGTTTGCGTGAAGGGCATGGGTTCACTACTCATGGGCGTTCGCCTTCTTGCGTAAGCGGGGATCGATGATCAGATACAGCGCATCCACCAGCAGATTGATGACGACGAACAGGAAAGCAGACAGCATGACGACACCCAGCACCAGCGGCATGTCGCGGTTTTCAATCGCGCTCAGCGTGACCTGCCCGATACCTGCACGGCCAAATACGGTCTCGGTCAGCACGGAGCCGCCGAGTACGCTTGCCAGCAAGGTGCCAGTCAGCGTTGAGGCCGCCAGCGCCGCGTGGCGTAAACCGTGGCGGAAACGCAGCCGGATTTCACTGACGCCGCGTGTGCGCACGGTTAACGAGAAGGGTTGGGAGAGCGCCTCTTCCAGTCCGTCGCGCAGTACCTGACTCAGAATGGCGGCGATAGGCAGGCTCAGCGTGATAACCGGTAACACCAGCGACATCACGCCATCATTACCCGTAACGGGAAACCATTGCAGGCGAAAGCTGAACAGGCTTAGCAGCACGATACCAATCCAGTAGACTGGTGTGCTAAGCAGCGTCAGTTCAAACCAGGATACCGCCGTGCGCAGCGCACCATAGCGGCCTGCGGTCAGCAGCGCGCTAGTCATCGCGAGGAGCAGCGCCAGAATCAGGCCACCGAGCGCCAGCGGCAGGGTTTCATGCATTGCGTCGCCGATCACGCTGCCGACGGGCTGGCGATAGAGATAGCTGACGCCAAAATCGCCCTGTAGCGCCTGCCCACAGTAACGAAGATATTGCACCCACAGCGGTTGATCGAGCCCAAATTGTTTGATGAGTACGGCGCGGTAGGCTTCATCCACCACGTTATCCCCGCCGCTCAGAATGGCAACCGGATCGCCGGGGATCAGTTTGACAGCAATAAACGTCAATGTGGCTGCGCCCCAGAGCACAGCCAGAATGGTGAAGAGACGTTTACCTAACGCGTACAGATTAACGTTTAATCCAGACATCATAGAAGTTCGGTTTTGCGTTAGTGGCCCAGCTTATGCCCTGTACCTGCTTGGACAGGCCGAGTTGGTAGGCGGGAATGTACAAGGGAACCACATACGCCTGATCGATGACTTCACGCTGAATTTCGCTATAGAGCTGTTTACGCTCAGCGTCGCCAGCGCCGATGGCTTTTCGCAGCTTGTCATTCAACACGCTGATACGGGTAAAGTTGTTACCGTTCGGCGGCGCATAAGCCGAATCGAAGACGGTACGCAGAATATCCGGCTCTGCACGGACGAAGAAGTTGGAAGCGATATCGTATTCATTGGCGTTGGTGCGTGTAGTGAATTCACCCGCATCGACCGGCGTCAGTTTGACTTCAAAGCCCGCCTGTTTCACCTGATATTGCACTGCCTGGAACAGCGCCACATCCGCGGCTTCAACGTTGGTTGAGGCGTACACGAAGCTCACGCTCAGGCGTTTGCCGTCTTTGGTACGGAAGCCTTCGCCGTCTTTCTGTTTCCAGCCGGCATTATCCAGCAGTTCGTTAGCCTTTTTCACATCGAAGCCCCAACGTGATGCCACGCTCGGATCGTAGTATAGCGTGGCAGGGCCGAGCACGTTATCAGCGGCTTTCAGCGTACCGAAGAAAGCGACTTTCACCGCAGCGTTGGTATCCACTGCGCTCTGGAAAGCCTTACGCACCGCGACGTCCTGGAAGGGGCCTTTGGTGGTATTGAGGTAGAGCACACGGTTAACGCCCGGGTTCTCATAGGTAATCACTTCCAGTTTCGGGTTGCGCTTCACCGTCGGGAAATTAGCCGGCGGCACGGCGTCAATCGCCTGAATCTGGCCGCTGCTCAGGGCGCCAAGGCGAACCGAGGCTTCCGGCAGATATTTGAATACCAACCCATCCAGATAGGCTGGACCTGTATGTTTGGCATAGCCCGGCCCCCAGTTGTAATCAGGGCGTTTCGTCAGTTTGCTGCCACTGCCTTTCACAAAGGAATCGAGAATAAACGGCCCGGAACCCACCACGGTGTTGCTGGTGTTTGGCGTGTTTTTCAGGTACGTCGGTGATTGAATGCCCAGATATGGCAGGCTCAGCCCCTGTAACAGCGCCGCAAACGGTGAGCTGTAGTGGAGCACGATGGTGTAATCGTCCGGCGTTGAGATGTTGTCGATCGGGCCTAACAGCGATTTCGCGTAGCTGGAGGTGGTTTTCGGATCGAGAATACGCTCGATATTGTATTTCACCGCCGCGGCATCCAGCTTGGTGCCGTCGCTGAACGTGACGTCCTTACGCAGATGGAAGGTGTATTCGGTGTTGTTGTCGTTAATTTTCCAGCTTTCCGCCAGCCAAGGGGTAAAACGGTTATCTTCCGCCTGTCCTACCAGTGAATCCACTACGTTACGCGCAATCAGCGCTGTTACGCCGTAGGCCGTAATGTGCGGATCAATAATTGGGGTATCGCTGCCCAGTCCGACATTCAGGATACCGCCGGACACCGGTTTTTCACCGTTTTGTGCAGCATAAGCACCGGGATTGAGTGCGAACAGTAACGAGAGTAATCCTGCGGCGAGGGTCGTAACTTGCGGGTGAGTTTTTTCCATTCCCTGTGTCCTTTACGAATGACATGAAGCCATACACGGCGATTTTCCATTACTCTAGAGGGTGTTTTTATGCATGTAAAAGAATAAAAATCGATTTTCAATTCCATAAAAATATATAAGAGACGCTCTGTGATATCGAGCGTGATGCAAGATGACGCCACCCCTCGGGGCGATAAGGGAGCCGTAATGACGTGCTGGAAGAATACTGATTCAGACCAGTCTACACGGCGCCGTCCACGGACAGGCAAAGATAAAAAAGAGGCTACACTCGGTAACCTCGTTTCCTGCGAGGGGAACCCCGTTAGCAGGGAGCTTAGGCGTCGCCCCACACATCTTGCGCAACATCAACGATCAGCTTGATTTTTGCCCACTGTTCTTCTTCTGTCAGCACATTGCCTTCCTCGTTTGAGGCAAAGCCACACTGTGGACTCAGGCACAAATGTTCCAAAGGCACATGTTTTGATGCTTCAAGGATGCGTGCCTTGAGCTGGGATTTATCTTCAAGTTTGGGGGATTTGGATGTGACCAGACCGAGTACCACCATCTTGCCATCGGTGACTTTATCCAACGGTTGGAATCCACCGGCTCGTTCGGTGTCATATTCCAGATAGAATGCATTGACGCGCTCTTTATTCAATACATAGGGTGCCACTGGCTCATATCCACCGGAAGTCCACCAGTCTGAAGAATAGTTGCCACGGCAAATATGGGTGGTGATGACCATATCCGCAGGTTTATCATCCAGCACCTGATTGTTAATATCGAGATAGAGGGACGCTACTTCTTCAAAAGTGATGTTCAACCCTTTCATTTCGTTGAATTTCTTTTGGTCGACAAGAAATCCCCAGGTACAATCATCAAATTGCAGATGACGGCAGCCTGCCGCATAAAAGGCGCGTACCACATCACGGTATGCCTGGATGATATCCCGCTGTAACTCTGCCAGATCGGGATACTGCTGTAGCGTTTCCTGAAGGTTGTCAGGGCGGAAAAATTCCCAGTAACACTGTGAAGGTGAGGGGATCGTTTGGCGTGCAATCACATCATCGCCTGCAACCGATTTAAGAAATTTGAAGTGTTCGATAAAAGGATGATGGGAAAAACGGATTTTTCCAACAATGCGTGAGGTATCAAATTTCGTGGAAACTTCATTAAACTGCACGCGATAATCTGAAGATTTACGCTCAATGCCATCAAATCCCCAAAAAAAATCAGAGTGCCACATTGAACGGCGGAACTCCCCGTCGGTCACGGCTTTCAGCCCTACGGCTTTTTGTTTGGCAACCAAGTCGATAATAGCTTCATCTTCAACGCTACGCAGCTCATCTTCAGAGATTTTGCCAGCGTGAAAATCGGCACGAGCCTGTTTCAGCGCGGCTGGACGTAAAAAACTCCCGACGACATCGGCGCGAAAAGCGATATTTTGCATAACGATATAACCATCCTGAAAAGTAAATGATGATAAAAAACAGGTAGAAAGGATATTATTTTCTGCACTGCTGTGGTTGAACACATATGAATGAACTGATAGATAATTGCAAGCAGTTTCATCTGCCTTATCATCGGGAGTATCGTGTGACTTTATCGTGATTGCGAGTGAAATGGGCATGAGGCTTACTGGATTTGCTCATTCCCTCAATCCATGTTGCTGACTGAATATCAATGCGATGTTGCGTGTTAATAATCTGTTATAATTTTGAAAAAAAAGTAACCAGAGTATTTTTATTAACTATTTATTGAAGGATTGTTGCTCATTTTTTTGGGGAATATAAAATCATCACACGTTATAGAATCTGGTTTTTCAATTGTTGAATGAAAATTTCACAAACATGTAACTCGTTTATTTTATTTTCATTTTATAAATTTTAAAACGTCATTCCTAATAACAAAATAACCTAGAGGAATTGTTAGATAGACAAATTAACCTCTTTATCAGTCCATAATACCTATGTAAGAATATAATCTTTAATAGTTAGATTGGTAAGAAAATGAACTTTTTTGAACAAACATCTCCATCTCGGAGACGCTATGGATTAGCGGCTTTTATTGGTTTGATTGCCGGTATCGTTTCATCTTTCGTAAAGTGGGGCGCTGAAAATCCGCTTCCTCCACGTAGCCCTACGGATATATTTAGTGGTGCTTGCGCACCTGAATCACTGATTCGAGCCGCCGAGCATATTGATTGCTCACGTAATTTTCTTAATCCACCTTATATTTTTTTACGCGATTGGCTTGGTGTTGTTGATCCTAATGCGGCGGTTTATACCTTTGCTGGCCATGTATTCAATTGGGTGGGTGTGACGCATATTATTTTCTCTATTGTTTTTGCGGTAGGTTACTGCGTTGTTGCAGAAGTTTTTCCTAAAATAAAATTATGGCAAGGCCTGCTGGCGGGTGCGCTGGCGCAATTATTCGTTCATATGATTTCATTCCCATTAATGGGCCTCACACCGTCTCTGTTTGTTCTTCCTTGGTATGAACACGTATCAGAAATTGTGGGTCATCTTATTTGGTTCTGGTCTATTGAAATTATTCGCCGTGATTTGCGTAACCGTATAACTCACGAGCCGGATCCTGAAGTTCCCTTGAATGCTGCACGATAAGCTGTGATTTTATTTTAGATAAGGTGCAATGTTTCGATGCTTATTATTTTCAGCATTGTATATTATTAGCCGGAAATATCTAACGTCATTCCAGAACGCCTTGAACAAATTTCAAGGCGTTTTTTTCTACTTCTCCTCGGTAGTTTAAATGTCCTCATACCTTGCGCGAACGATGATGAATTTCCTTCCTTCGGGTAGAAACAATTCAGGCAATGTTTCCTCTACGTGGCGCGTGTAAGGGATTGGTAACAACTTATTTACAGTATGGAAGTGCGTTGAGCCTTTAACCCGTGCTGTAGGCAACAGGTAATAATTGACAAACAAACGTACCCAGCGTATAAGAATCGCCTTCAAACCAATCCTATGGATGACTTGCATTTGTGCAGTTGTCAGCGTAGTATTTGCCACGTTTTCGGACGCGGGGTGGAGCAGCTTGGTAGCTCGTCGGGCTCATAACCCGAAGGTCGTCGGTTCAAATCCGGCCCCCGCAACCACTTAACTTCCAGTAAAGTGTTTTTTCAAATACGCTCTTCACTCAATTTCTCTCTTTTTTTGCAGTGATTTTTGAAAAAATCCTTCACCGAAAGTGATGCCATGTTAGTTGGCGGTATTAGGGTTCAGTTGCATAAAGCCTCGATTTTTCGGGGTTTTTTGTTATTTGGCAGTAAACAACTGGGCTATTAGGCCCTTTTTTTATGTCTTGGGGGTGGGCTTGTCCACATTAGAGCAAAAATTAACAGAGATGATTTCAGCACCCGTTGCCGCGTTAGGCTACGAATTGGTTGGGATTGAGTTCATCCGCAGTCGCCAATCGACACTGCGTATCTATATTGATAGTGAAGATGGGATCACTGTTGATGATTGTGCTGATGTCAGCCACCAGGTCAGTGCGGTATTGGACGTAGAAGATCCAATCACTGTCGCCTATAACCTGGAAGTGTCGTCTCCAGGGCTTGAACGACCTTTATTCACTGCGGCACATTATCTGCATTTCGTCGGTGAAGAGGTTACTGTGGTGCTGCGTATGGCAGTCCAGAATCGCCGTAAATGGTTGGGTGTGATCAAAGCTGTTGACGGCGAAATGATCACCATAACAGTGGAAGGCAAAGATGAAGTATTCGCACTGAGCAACATTCAGAAAGCGAATCTTGTACCCCACTTTTAAAGTTTGGATGAGGCAACGAGGATGAACAAAGAGATTCTGGCTGTTGTTGAAGCAGTTTCCAATGAGAAAGCCCTTCCGCGCGAGAAGATTTTTGAAGCGTTGGAAACCGCACTGGCGACAGCGACCAAGAAAAAATATGAGCAGGAAATTGATGTTCGCGTTTGCATCGATCGTAAAACGGGTGATTTTGATACCTTCCGTCGTTGGTTAGTGGTGAATGAAGTCACTCTGCCAACGCGTGAAATTACGCTTGAAGCGGCGCAATTTGAAGATCCTGCTCTTGATATTGGCGGTTACGTTGAAGATCAAATCGAATCCGTAACCTTTGACCGCATTACGACGCAAACGGCAAAACAGGTTATCGTACAGAAAGTTCGTGAAGCTGAACGTGCGATGGTGGTTGATCAGTTCCGTGAGCAAGAAGGCGAAATTATCACCGGTGTCGTGAAGAAGGTGAACCGTGATAATATTTCGCTCGAAGTCAGACCTATCGATGGGTCTAACACCAGCGCAGAAGCGGTGATTGGCCGTGAAGATATGCTGCCTCGTGAAAACTTCCGCCCCGGCGACCGTATTCGTGGCGTGCTGTACTCCGTTCGCCCTGAAGCGCGTGGTGCTCAACTGTTTGTCAGCCGTTCCCGCCCGGAAATGTTGGTTGAACTTTTCCGCATTGAAGTGCCAGAAATCGGTGAAGAAGTTATCGAGATTAAGGCTGCGGCTCGCGATCCAGGTTCACGCGCGAAAATTGCCGTGAAGACGAATGACAAGCGTATCGATCCCGTTGGTGCTTGTGTTGGTATGCGCGGTGCGCGCGTACAGGCTGTTTCCAGCGAACTGGGCGGCGAGCGTATTGATATCATTCTGTGGGATGATAATCCTGCTCAGTTTGTGATCAATGCCATGGCGCCTGCTGATGTGGTATCGATCGTGGTTGATGAAGATACCTGCACGATGGATATCGCCGTTGAATCGAGCAATCTGGCTCAGGCAATTGGCCGAAACGGACAGAACGTACGTTTGGCTTCCCAACTGTTGAAACAGCATCGTTCAGACGATCGTTGGGAACTGAATGTGATGACTGTGGAAGATCTTCAAGCCAAGCATCAGGCCGAAGCCCACGCGGCAATCGACGTCTTTACCAAGCACCTTGATATTGATGACGAATTTGCCACTGTGCTGGTTGAAGAAGGTTTCTCCTCACTTGAAGAACTGGCCTATGTGCCAATCAAGGAACTGTTGGCTATTGAAGGCCTCGATGAAGAAACCGTTGAAGCATTGCGTGAGCGTGCTAAAGCTGCATTAACAACGCTGGCACTGGCGCATGAAGAAAGCCTTGGTGACGGTCAACCTGCTGACGACTTGCTTAGCTTGCCTGGGCTGTCGCGTGAGTTGGCGTTCAAGCTTGCGGCGATCGGTGTTTGTACGCTGGAAGATCTTGCTGAACAGGGTGTTGACGACCTGACAGATATTGAAGAACTCAATGATGAGCAAGCGGGCGAGCTGATTATGGCCGCACGTAATATCTGTTGGTTTGGCGACGACAACGAATAACGAACTGTAGCAGGAAAGGAACAGCATGACAGATGTAACCGTAAAATCGCTGGCCGCAGAGATTCAAACTCCGGTTGACCGCCTGGTACAGCAGTTTGCTGATGCGGGAATGATCAAATCTGCATCGGACTCTGTGACCCAGCATGAAAAAGAAACGTTATTAGCGCATTTGAACCGCGATCGTGGGAATGCGCCAGGTAAATTGACGCTGCAACGCAAAACGCGCAGCACGTTAAATGTCCCTAGCACTGGCGGAAAAAGTAAGTCAGTGCAGATCGAAGTCCGCAAAACACGCACTTATGTAAAACGCGATCCGATAGATGCCCAACAGGCTGAAGAGGAAGAGCAGGCACGGCGTGAAGCGGAAGAACAGGCACAACGTGCCGCTGAAGAGCAAACTAAACGCGAGGCCGAACTGCGTGAAGCTGCTGAGAAAGCGAAACGTGCTGCCGACGAGCAAGCCAAACGTGAAGCCGCTGAAAAAGCTAAGCGTGATGTAGCGGAAAAAGAAAAAGTGACGAACCAACAAAACGAAAATATGACCAAGCCGGCTCAGGCCGAGAAAGCGAAGCGCGAAGCGGAAGCTGCCGAACTTAAGCGTAAAGCGGAAGAAACGGCACGTCTTAAAGTTGAAGAAGAAGCCCGTCGTATTGCTGAAGAAGCCCGTCGTATGGCTGAAGAAAATGCCGGACGTTGGGAAGCGGAAAGCGCTAAACCTGAAGAGTCTGCCGATTATCATGTGACGACCTCTCATCATGCTCGTGAAGCAGAAGATGAAAATGACCGTCAGGTCGAAGGCGAACGTCGTAGCCGCAGCCGCGCGGGTAAAGTCACCAAGCAGAAAAAAGGCAATCGTCAGTCTGAGTCCAAAGCGGATCGCGAAGAAGCGCGTGCCGTTACTCGTGGCGGTAAAGGTAAACGTAAGCCAAGTTCGTTGCAGCAGAGCTTTAATAAGCCTGCTCAGGCGGTTAACCGTGATGTGGTGATTGGTGAAACCGTTACTGTTGCTGAACTGGCTAACAAAATGGCGGTTAAAGGCTCTCAGGTCATCAAAACGATGATGAAACTGGGCGCGATGGCCACCATCAACCAGGTCATCGACCAGGAAACCGCGCAGCTTGTAGCGGAAGAGATGGGCCATAAAGTTATCCTGCGTCGTGAGAACGAACTGGAAGAAGCGGTAATGAGCGACCGTGATATGGGTGTTGCCGCAGAATCTCGTGCGCCAGTCGTGACCATCATGGGCCACGTTGACCACGGTAAAACCTCTCTGCTTGACTATATCCGTTCAACCAAGGTTGCCGCAGGTGAAGCGGGTGGTATTACCCAGCATATCGGTGCTTACCACGTTGAAACTGACAACGGTATGATTACGTTCCTGGATACACCGGGACACGCCGCGTTTACCGCAATGCGTGCTCGTGGTGCTCAGGCTACGGATATCGTGGTACTGGTTGTGGCGGCGGATGACGGCGTGATGCCTCAGACTATCGAAGCGATCCAGCACGCGAAAGCGGCTCAGGTTCCGGTTGTTGTCGCAGTGAACAAAATTGATAAACCTGATGCCGATCCAGACCGGGTGAAAACCGAACTGTCTCAGTACGGCATTATGCCGGAAGAGTGGGGCGGCGAATCTCAGTTTGTTCACGTATCTGCTAAAGCCGGTACAGGTATCGACGAACTGCTGGATGCGATCCTGTTGCAGGCTGAAGTTCTGGAACTGAAAGCGGTTCGTAGCGGTATGGCAAACGGTGTGGTGATCGAATCCTTCCTGGATAAAGGCCGTGGCCCGGTTGCAACCGTACTGGTACGTGAAGGTACACTGAATAAAGGTGATATCGTTCTGTGCGGCTTTGAATATGGCCGTGTCCGTGCGATGCGTGATGAGTTAGGTCGTGAAATTGCCTCTGCCGGCCCTTCTATTCCAGTAGAAATCCTCGGTCTGTCCGGTGTGCCTGCTGCGGGTGATGAAGCCACGGTGGTTCGTGACGAGAAGAAAGCGCGTGAAGTGGCCTTGTATCGTCAGGGTAAATTCCGCGAAGTTAAACTGGCTCGTCAGCAGAAATCTAAACTGGAAAACATGTTTGCCAACATGACAGAAGGTGAAGTTTCTGAACTGAACATCGTTCTGAAATCTGACGTTCAGGGTTCTTGCGAAGCGATTTCCGATTCACTGCAAAAACTGTCTACTGATGAAGTGAAAGTGAAAATCGTCGGTTCTGGTGTGGGCGGTATCACAGAAACGGACGCCACGCTGGCAGCGGCATCGAATGCGATTATCCTTGGCTTTAACGTGCGTGCAGATGCATCCGCTCGTCGCGTCGTTGAAGCGGAAAGCCTGGATCTGCGTTATTACTCCGTCATCTATGATTTGATTGACGAAGTGAAACAGGCGATGAGCGGTATGCTGGCGCCTGAATATAAGCAAGAGATCATCGGTCTGGCCGAAGTGCGCGATGTCTTTAAATCACCGAAATTTGGCGCTATCGCGGGTTGTATGGTGACGGAAGGTATCGTTAAGCGTCATAACAAGATCCGTGTACTGCGTGACAACGTGGTGATCTACGAAGGCGAGCTGGAATCTCTGCGCCGCTTCAAAGATGACGTTAACGAAGTTCGTAACGGCATGGAATGTGGTATCGGCGTGAAGAACTACAATGATGTTCGCCCTGGCGATATGATCGAAGTCTTTGAAACGATTGAGATCAAACGTACGATCGCGTAATCCGTTTTCAGCGACGACGTAAGTGATTCGTAAGGGGGGCCTAGTGCCCCCCGATTTTTACTGGAGAATTTATCATGGCAAAAGAATTCAGCCGCACCCAGCGCGTTGCGCAGGAAATGCAAAAAGAAATCGCCATTATCATTCAGCGTGAAGTGAAAGATCCGCGTATCGGTATGGCGACGGTATCTGGTGTAGAAGTTTCTCGCGATCTGGCGTATGCCAAGGTTTTTGTAACCTTCCTGAATGATAACGAACCCGAGCAAGTGCAAACGGCGCTGAAAGCGCTGCAAGATGCGTCTGGCTTTATCCGTACTCTGGTTGGCAAAGCAATGCGTCTGCGTGTTGTTCCGGCATTGACGTTTTCCTACGACAACTCATTGGTTGAAGGGATGAGAATGTCCAATCTGGTGACCAATGTGGTCAGAAATGATACGGAACGACGTTCTGTTACGGGCGAAGATCAGGAGGATTAATGAGCCGTCCTCGTCGCCGTGGCCGTGATGTACACGGCGTATTGTTATTAGATAAACCGCAGGGCGTGTCGTCTAATGATGTGTTGCAAAAGGTAAAACGGATTTTTAACGCCAACAGAGCGGGCCATACGGGTGCGTTGGATCCATTAGCCACCGGCATGTTGCCGATCTGTCTTGGGGAAGCGACGAAGTTTTCCCAGTATTTGCTGGATTCTGATAAACGTTACCGCGTCATTGCTCGCCTTGGACAACGAACCGACACGTCTGACGCCGACGGCAACGTGATTGAAGAACGTGCGGTTGGCTTTTCTGCTACAGAGTTAGAGCAGGCGCTAGAGAGCTTCCGTGGCACTACGCAGCAAGTCCCTTCCATGTACTCAGCGCTAAAATATCAGGGGCGTAAGCTGTATGAATATGCCCGTCAGGGGCTGACGGTTCCGCGTGAAGCGCGTGAAATCACGGTTTACGAGCTTCAGTTTATTCGCTGGGAAGGTGATGAATTGGAGCTGGAGATTCACTGTTCAAAAGGGACGTACATCCGCACCATCGTTGACGATTTGGGTGAGAAACTGGGATGTGGCGCGCATGTGATTTACCTGCGTCGTTTACAGGTTGCCACGTATCCTACTGAAAGAATGGTGACGTTGGAGCAGTTAGCGGCCTTGACTGAGCAGGCTCAGGCGCAAGAACACTCGCTTGCGCTGAGTCTTGATCCGTTGCTGATGCCGATGGAAAGTCCGGTTATTGCTTTTCCTGAAGTGAATTTATCACCCGTTGTTGCTGGCTATTTGAAGCTGGGGCAGGCCGTTCAGGTGGCAAATGCACCGTTGAACGGCATGGTGAGAATCACCGAGGGCGATGGGCATAAATTTATCGGAATGGGTGAAATCGATGCCGATGGTCGCGTGGCACCACGGCGTTTGGTTGTTGAGTTTCCGGCGTAAAGCCGCCTGCTGCTGCCTTGCTATCGCAGAACGCTGAGGGTAGAATAGCGCGGCTTGACTATTGGGTGGCTGAATTAGAGATCGGCGCCTGTTTTTTTATCTATAATGTTTGGAGTATTACAATGTCTCTAAGTGTTGAAGCTAAAGCTAAAATCGTAGCAGACTTCGGTCGTGGCACTAACGATAGTGGTTCTACTGAAGTTCAGGTTGCTTTGCTGACTGCGCAGATCAACCATCTGCAAGGCCACTTTTCTGAGCACAAAAAAGATCACCACAGCCGTCGTGGTCTGCTGCGTATGGTTTCTCAGCGTCGTAAGCTGCTGGACTACCTGAAGCGTAAAGATGTCGCACGTTACACCAGCCTGATCGAGCGTCTGGGTCTGCGTCGCTAAGTCTTCTGCGTTTCAGTGGGAAGGGGCCTCTTTTGGCCCCTTTCTTCTAGGAAGCGTTAGCAAAACAGAGTAGTGTATTGTTTGTTAATATGATCTTTCATTATAGAGGTTCGCGCGGCTAATGAGAGGCTTTATCTGCATGAGCAAGATAAGGGTTGTCATTAGTCGTGAGGATGTAGTGTAAAGGTCGGGAGTTCACTGGCGCGTTTATCTTGAATACGTGTAGCGCGCCCCAGTTAAGGATATTATTTTGCTGAATCCGATCGTTCGTAAGTTTCAATATGGTCAGCATACCGTCACGTTAGAGACCGGTATGATGGCACGTCAGGCTACCGCCGCAGTCATGGTCAGCATGGATGACACCGCGGTATTCGTGACCGTTGTCGGCGCTAAAAACGCCAAACCTGGCCAAAGTTTTTTCCCGTTGACGGTTAACTATCAGGAGCGTACTTACGCTGCTGGACGTTTCCCTGGTGGTTTTTTCCGCCGTGAGGGTCGTCCAAGCGAAGGTGAAACACTGATTTCCCGTCTGATCGACCGTCCAATTCGTCCTCTGTTCCCAGAAGGTTTCCTGAATGAAGTTCAGGTGATTGCGACCGTGGTTTCCGTCAATCCGCAGGTTAACCCTGACATCGTTGCCATGATTGGTGCCTCTGCGGCGCTGAGCCTGTCTGGTATCCCATTCAGCGGCCCTATTGGTGCTGCGCGCGTTGGCTATCTGAACGACCAATATGTCCTGAACCCAACAACGGATGAGCTGAAAGAAAGCCGTCTGGATCTGGTGGTTGCAGGGACAGAGGGCGCGGTTCTGATGGTGGAATCCGAAGCCGATCTGCTGAGTGAAGATCAGATGCTGGGTGCCGTGGTGTTTGGCCACGATCAACAGCAGGTTGTTATCGAAAACATCAACGCTCTGGTTGCTGAAGCAGGCAAACCGAAGTGGGAATGGCAGGCGCCAGAAGTGAATGTTTCTTTAGAACAGCGCGTACAGGCTCTGTCTGAAGCACGTTTGGGTGACGCTTACCGCATCACTGAAAAACAAGAGCGTTATGCGCAAGTTGACGTCATTAAAGCTGACGTCGAAGCCGCTCTGTTAGCAGAAGATGACACGCTGAATGCCGGTGAAATCCAGGAAATCCTGGGCAACGTCGAGAAAAACGTCGTTCGTAGCCGCGTGTTGGCTGGTGAGCCTCGCATCGATGGCCGTGAAAAAGACATGATCCGTGGTCTGGATGTACGTACTGGCGTATTGCCACGTACTCACGGCTCTGCGCTGTTCACCCGTGGTGAAACGCAGGCGCTGGTAACGGCAACGCTGGGTACTGAGCGTGACGCGCAGACTATTGATGAATTGACCGGTGAACGTACCGATCGCTTCCTGCTGCACTACAACTTCCCTCCGTACTCTGTTGGTGAAACCGGTATGGTGGGGTCGCCTAAGCGTCGTGAAATCGGTCACGGTCGTCTGGCTAAACGCGGCGTGTTGGCTGTTATGCCGAGCGCGAGCGAATTCCCGTACACCGTACGTGTGGTGTCTGA
Source organism: Pectobacterium fontis (assembly GCF_000803215.1). GTDB lineage: Bacteria > Pseudomonadota > Gammaproteobacteria > Enterobacterales > Enterobacteriaceae > Pectobacterium > Pectobacterium fontis. The sequence continues at coordinate 12,999 of NZ_JSXC01000004.1, read as the reverse complement.
AATCACGGAATCTAACGGTTCTTCTTCCATGGCGTCTGTCTGCGGTGCGTCTCTGGCACTGATGGATGCAGGTGTGCCGATCAAATCAGCCGTTGCGGGTATCGCGATGGGTCTGGTTAAAGAAGGCGATAACTTTGTCGTTCTGTCCGACATCCTGGGTGATGAAGACCACCTCGGCGATATGGACTTTAAAGTGGCGGGTAGCCGTGACGGTATCACCGCGCTGCAAATGGATATCAAGATCGAAGGGATTACCCGTGAGATCATGCAAGTTGCTTTGAATCAGGCCAAAGGTGCGCGTTTGCACATTCTGGGTGTGATGGAACAGGCAATCAGCACGCCGCGTGGCGATATCTCTGAATTCGCACCACGAATTCACACCATCAAGATCAACACCGATAAGATCAAAGATGTCATCGGCAAAGGTGGTTCAGTGATCCGTGCGTTGACGGAAGAGACGGGTACGACCATTGAAATTGGTGATGATGGTACGGTGAAAATCGCTTCAACTGACGGTGAAAAAGCGAAGCACGCGATTCGTCGTATTGAAGAGATTACGGCTGAAATCGAAGTTGGCCGCGTGTATCAGGGTAAAGTGACCCGTATCGTTGACTTTGGTGCTTTCGTTGCTATCGGTGGTGGTAAAGAGGGTCTGGTACATATTTCTCAGATCGCCGATAAGCGTGTAGAGAAAGTGACTGACTACCTGCAAATGGGTCAGGACGTACCGGTCAAGGTTCTGGAAGTTGATCGTCAGGGCCGTGTACGCTTAAGCATCAAAGAAGCTACTGCGCCAACTCAGGAAGCGGCAGCCCCGTCTTCTGAGGAGTAATGACTGTTAGAAAACAGTCTTATGGCACCTTGCCTGATGTATGGCAAGGTGCCGCGTATATCGTGAGGATATGGATGTTCTTACGTTGAGCGGTCCGGGACAGGATGTTCATCCAATGTTTGTCTTCGGGAGTGGGAAATGAAGCCTTTCTTGCGCTGGTGTTATGTTGCAACAGCACTCATGCTGGCAGGATGCAGCAACACTGATTGGCGTAAAGACGCATTATTGGCGATCCCTTTACAGCCTACTTTGCAGCAGGAAGTGATTCTGGCACGCATGGAACAAATCCTTGCAAGCCGGGCATTAACCGATGATGAGCGAGCACAGCTATTATATGAGCGCGGAGTGCTGTATGATAGTCTCGGGTTACGGGCATTGGCGCGGAATGATTTTTCACAAGCGTTGACGATCCGCCCTGATATTCCAGATGTTTTTAACTATTTGGGTATCTATTTAACGCAGGCAGGTAATTTTGATGCTGCCTATGAAGCGTTTGATTCTGTACTAGAGCTTGATCCAACTTACAATTACGCGCGTTTAAACCGTGGCATCGCTTTGTATTATGGCGGTCGCTATCTGTTAGCGCAGGATGATCTGCTGGCGTTTTATCGAGACGATCCGAATGATCCTTTCCGTTCGTTGTGGCTGTATCTTGTGGAGCGAGAAATCAATCCCGAGACGGCCAAAATTGCGTTGAAGAAACGCTATGACGACGCCAAGAAAGGGCCTTGGGGATGGAATATTGTCGAATTCTACCTGGGCAGTATTAGTGAAAAAACACTGATGCAGCGTTTACAGGAAGAAGCTACGGATAACACTTCGCTCGCTGAGCATCTCAGTGAAACTGACTTCTATTTAGGTAAGCACTACCTAAGTCTGGGGGACAAGAACACCGCCTTGGCGCTGTTCAAGCTGACGGTTGCCAACAACGTCCATAACTTTGTTGAGCACCGCTATGCATTGTTGGAATTGGCGCTATTAGGCCAAGAGCAAGACGACCTATCAGGATCGGACCAGCAATAGCTGACGAACATCTAATCAGCCTAAAAAACTTCGGTTATCACCTTCGCGGGTGAGGGCTTTTTTGTTCGCTTTTTAATCCAATTTGAGCCGGTTCACACTTTTCAATGAAAATGACTGAAAATTTTCACGACGAGTTATGTAGACTGGCCGCCATGTTTAATGAGGCTTGTGTACATGACTGATTTAGTAACTTCTTTTGCCGATTTGGGGCTGAACACCTCTATCCTTAACGCCCTGACTGATTTGGGCTATGAAAAACCGTCTCCGATTCAGGCTGCATGTATTCCTCACCTGCTGAACGGTCGCGATGTGCTGGGTATGGCACAGACCGGTAGCGGTAAAACAGCAGCGTTCTCTCTGCCATTACTGAACAATCTGAAACCTGAACTTAAAGCACCACAGATCCTGGTGCTGGCACCGACTCGCGAATTGGCGGTGCAGGTAGCAGAGGCCTGCAATGATTTCTCTAAACATATGCACGGCGTGAATGTCGTCGCACTCTACGGCGGCCAGCGTTATGACGTGCAACTGCGCGCGCTGCGTCAGGGCGCACAGATTGTCGTCGGTACGCCGGGCCGTCTGCTGGATCACCTGAAACGCGGTACGTTGGATCTGTCCAACCTGAGCGGTCTGGTACTGGATGAAGCGGATGAAATGCTGCGTATGGGCTTCATCGAAGATGTTGAAAACATCATGGCTCAGATCCCTGCTGAACATCAGACTGCGCTGTTCTCTGCGACCATGCCTGAAGCGATCCGCCGCATTACGCGTCGTTTCATGAAAGATCCGCAAGAAGTTCGTATTCAATCCAGCATTACTACGCGTCCAGACATCAGCCAGAGCTACTGGACGGTGCAGGGTATGCGTAAAAATGAAGCGCTGGTACGCTTCCTCGAAGCAGAAGATTTTGATGCGGCGATTATTTTCGTCCGTACCAAGAATGCGACATTGGAAGTGGCCGAAGCGCTGGAGCGTAGCGGTTACAATAGCGCCGCGCTGAACGGTGACATGAACCAGGCGCTGCGTGAGCAAACGCTGGAACGCCTGAAAGATGGTCGTCTTGATATCCTGATCGCGACTGACGTAGCTGCGCGTGGTCTGGACGTTGAGCGTATCAGTCTGGTCGTCAACTACGATATCCCAATGGATGCCGAGTCTTACGTTCACCGTATTGGCCGTACTGGCCGTGCCGGTCGTGCGGGTCGCGCACTGCTGTTTGTCGAAAACCGTGAACGCCGCCTGCTGCGCAACGTTGAGCGCACCATGAAGCTGACTATTCCTGAAGTGGAATTGCCAAACGCGGAATTGCTGGGACAACGTCGTCTGGCTAAATTTGCCGCTAAAGTACAGCAACAGTTGGAAAGCAGCGATCTGGACATGTACCGTGCGCTGCTGACAAAACTGCAACCGCAGGAAGAGCTGGATGTCGAAACGCTGGCTGCTGCATTGCTGAAAATGGCGCAGGGCGAACGTCCTCTGATTCTGCCGCCCGATCCGGTATTCCGTCCACGTCGTGAATTCCGCGAGCGTGATGATGCTCGTGGCGATCGTCGTCGCGATCCTCGTGATTCCCGCGACAGCCGTGATGGTGACCGTCCACAGCGTCGTGAACGTCGTGATGCTGGCGAGATGGAACTGTATCGTATCGAAGTGGGCCGTGATGACGGCGTTGAAGTTCGCCACATTGTTGGTGCGATCGCCAACGAAGGTGATATCAGCAGCCGCTACATCGGTAACATCAAGCTGTTCGCGTCTCACTCGACGATTGAGCTGCCGAAAGGGATGCCGGGCGACCTGTTATCGCACTTTACCCGCACGCGTATTCTGAACAAGCCGATGAACATGCAATTGATGGGTGATGCTCAGCCGCATGAACGTCGTGGCAGTGGTCGTCCTGGTGGCGAACGTCGTGATGGCGCAGCGCCACGTCGCTCTTTCGGTGGCGAACGTCGTGAAGGTAACGGTGGCGGCGAGCGTCGCGAGCGTTCTTTCAACCGTGATAACCGTGACGGTGCTTCACGCGCTCCACGTCGTCGTCCTGCTGACGCGTAAACGACAGTCTGTTTAGAAACCGCTTGTTTTAATACCGGCGGTTTCCACGAGATGTACTGCAATACAAAACGACCCGATTCTGGGTCGTTTTTTTTGGCTAAAGCGTGTGCCGTACATCCATCGCAATCTCAAACGATTGCAGGCGTGCCTGATGGTCGAAGATTTGACCATTGATCATCACTTCATCCGCCTGTGTTTCACGTAACAGGCTCTGCAATCCATGGCGAACCTTGGCGCGATCGCCGACAATCGCCAGCCGTAATGCCTGATCCACGCCAAACTGTTCGGCAGGCGAGCCAACCGTATCGATGTGTTCTACCGGTGCGGGCAACGGACCTGGCGTGCCACGGCGCAGGTTAATGAACTGTTGCTGTATCGAGGTGAAAAGGAAGCGTGCATCCCGATCGCTCTCTGCCGCAACCACATTGACGCACACCATCGCATAAGGATGGGCGAGAGTGGCGGAAGGGACAAAGTTCTCACGATAGAGACGGAATGCCTCCAGCAACATATCGGGGGCGAAATGGGCGGCGAAGGCAAAAGGTAAACCTAGTCTCGCGGCCAGTTGCGCGCTATACAGGCTCGATCCCAATAGCCAAATCGGAACCTGTAAGCCTTGTCCGGGGACGGCTTGCACCGCCTGACCCGGCTGTGCGTCAGCGAAATAGCGTTGCAGCTCCTGCACATCGCGTGGGAAATCCTCAATATCGGCGTTGAGGTGGCGGCGCAGCGCCATCATGGTGCGCTGGTCGGTGCCGGGCGCGCGGCCTAATCCCAAATCGATACGGCCGGGATACAGCGATTCCAGCGTACCGAACTGCTCGGCGATGACGAGCGGTGAGTGGTTTGGCAGCATTACGCCACCGGAACCGAGACGAATGCGTTCTGTACCCGAGGCAAGATAGCCGAGCAGCACTGATGTTGCCGCGCTGGCGATCCCCGTCATGCTGTGGTGTTCTGCCAGCCAATAGCGATGATAGCCCCATTTTTCTGCATGTTGTGCCAGATCCAGCGAACGATGGAAAGCGTCACGCGCTGTCGCACCTTGTGGGATAGGCGCAAGATCGAGGACGGAAAATACAGCGGGTTGAGAAGATGTGGACATAATAGGCTCACTTTATTGTTCACTGACTCCACTGGGTTGGTGGATGCTAACGCTGTCAGCCAATGATGAAAGTCAGAATAGTATGCGGGAATGTCGCAGCGCTATGTAATTCAAAAGGTGCGTTTGAAAGAAAAGGGCGGCTGACCGCCCTGAGGTGAAACGGGTTACGGAACAAGCTCAAGGCCAGCAACGCGACGCCAGTAACCGTTGCAATCCGCCTGATTTTCCAGCGTTAATGGCGCATTGCCTTGTTCATTGGCGCGGAAGTGATCCAGCATCGCCAGCGTGCTGATATCGTTCGGAGACAGCCGGACAATATCGACCAGATCCTGCATCGATGTCAGTTCGTTGCCAAGGTTGTAACAATAGCCGCTTTGCGTCTGGATACCATTGAGGACAAAGACCTGCTGATTTTCCTGCGATAGCATTTTTCTCCCTTGCGGATAATTCAGGCAGCAGGTTTCACATTCATCTTTTGGCCGATCTTCTGAACGGGCGGTGAAGCAGCGGGCGGAATAGGCGAGTGGCAAATGACCATAGCTGAGCACTTCCACTTCAAAATGATGGCGAAAGCCAAGCTCGTCACACTGATTCAACAGGTTTTGCAGCCAGTCACGAGAAAGCTCGACTGGCATACACCAGCGCACCATGCCTTGTTTGTGCAACACGCGCAGAGTGTAGGCGTTGTAGCAATTGAGCGCGTGCCCGGCGACAAAAGGCAACCCGCGTTCGGCCGCGATATTGACGGCACCCAGATCGTTGGCTTCCAGTAAAAACTCGCCGTTTTCTACATAGCGTTTTAGCTCTGTCAGTTCCGACGGGGCTTGTAAAAGTGCCAACGTCGAGATCACCACCTGTTTGCCGCTGCTGGCGATCTCGCGGGCTACGTTGAACCAGTCTGCTACCTTCATCAGGCGGCGTTTGCTGCACACGGTTTCGCCGAGATAAACGATATCCGCGCTGCTGTTCATGGCGGCCTGATAAAACGCCTCGACATCTTGTTTCGGCCAATAGTAGAGGATGTTCCCTAATGCGTATTTCATGTGTTCTCCCGCTACTGCCATTTACGGTGATAAGCGCCAAGCGTGGTCTGGGTGCCTTCTGCCACCGCGCCTAACGCATCCATCCATGCCTGTGTGGGCACGAATGTTTCAGGGCTAGCCTGGCAGCGATCAATAGCCTGTCGCCATACCTGTGTGATCTGGCTGACGTAGGCCGGACTGCGTTGGCGCCCCTCTATCTTCACGGAAGCAATATTGGCAGCCATCAATTCAGGCAGAAGCTCCAGCGTATTCAGGCTGGTAGGCTCTTCCAGCGCGTGGTAGCGCTGCCCATCGACTACATAGCGGCCTTTACACAGTGTGGGATAACCGGCGTTTTCATCGTCCTGATAGCGGTCAATCAGAATATTGTTCAGGCGCGATTCCATGCCGTTTTCCGTCTGCTGCCAGCGTACAAACCGCGCTGGCGAACAGGCACCTACGGTATTCGGTGACTCACCGGTCAAATAAGAAGAGAGATAACAACGGCCTTCCGCCATGATGCACAGGCTACCGAAGGCGAACACTTCAAGTGGCACCGGGCTGGTGCGGGCGATTTGTTTCACCTGATGGATGGACAGCACGCGCGGCAGCACGATGCGTGAGACATCAAAATGACGATGATAGAAACGGATTGCCTCCGTGTTTGTCGCCGAAGCCTGCACCGAAACGTGACGTTCAATGTGAGGATAGCGCTCGGCGGCATATTCCAGCATCGCGACATCGGCGAGGATCAGTACATCGGCCCCGATCTGTGCGGCCATGTCCACGGCGCGCTGCCAGCGCTCATAGCCATCCGGGTGAGCAAACGTATTGATGGCGATATGCAGCTTACGCCGGTGGCGGTGCACGTATTCGCGCGCTTCCTGTAGTTTCTTATCGGTAAAATTCAGCCCGGCAAAATGACGCGCGTTGGTGTCATCCTTTAGGCCGATATAGACCGCATCTGCGCCATTATCGATGGCAGCTTTCAGTGCCGGTAGGTTACCGGCGGGGCAAAGCAGTTCCATTTTTTATCAATCGATGCATGTTGTTAACAATAGGGCATCTTAATGACCCCATCAGAGAAGGACTTTGATTTAAGGCAGTTAAAGGTGCTAATCGTCGCGCAAGGACAAAATCTATTGGGCATAATCGGATAACCGACTAAATTATTGACATAGACCTCTGCCGCTCGCGGTGGATGTGGCAAAATGCTTGCAGATTATCTGAACAGTCAGACCGCTTTAAGAGGAGTACGCCAGTGTTGGAAAAACTACGCGCGCAGATTGTGCGTCAGGGGCCGAGCTTATTAGGTAAGCCACTCAAGTTCACTCCCTTCGCGCTACAGCGTCAGGTTTTGGAACAGATGTTGAGCTGGCAATTCCGTCAGGCGCTGGAAGAGGGCGATCTGGCGTTTCTCGACAGCCGCTGGCTGAAGATTGAAGTGCGCGACGTTGGCTTGCAGTGGTTTATGACCTTGCGCGATGGCCGATTGGTCGTAAGTCACGACGAGACGCCGGATGTCAGCTTCAGTGCAGACGCGAACGATCTGATTTTGATCGCGGCGCGTAAAGAAGATCCCGATTCGCTCTTTTTCCAGCGCCGTCTGCGCATCGAGGGTGACACCGAATTAGGTTTGTATGTGAAGAACCTGATGGATGCTATTGAGCTGGAAGCCATGCCTGCGCCGTTGCGTATTGGCCTGCTGCAACTGGCCAATTTCGTGGCAGCCGGTTTACAGGAGGGCGTAGTGCAAACGACGAATCACGCGCCAGTATCATGCTAGTTCGGGTTGAAATTCCCGTCGATGCCGCAGGGATCGACAGTTTATTACGCCGCGCTTTTCCAACGGGCGCGGAAGCGGATCTGGTTCATCAACTGCGTGAAGATGGCTTATTGACGCTCGGCGTCGTAGCCACCGACGACGAAGGCGGTGTGGTGGGTTACGCCGCCTTTAGCCCGGTGCTGATCGACGGAGAAGATCGGCAGTGGGTGGCGCTTGCGCCGTTAGCGGTAGACGAAAGCCTACGCCGACAAGGCGTGGGGGAGAAACTGGTCTACGAGGGGTTGGATGCGCTGAATGAATTTAGCTATACCGCCGTCGTCGTGCTGGGCGAGCCAACGTACTACTCCCGTTTTGGTTTTGTTCCGGCGACCACGCACCAGTTGCACTGCCGCTGGCCGAACAGTGAGTCGGCGTTTCAGGTTTACCCACTGGCGGATAACCATGTGGTCGGTGAAGGGGATGCTGAGAGCGAGAGCAGTTTTAAAAGCACGAGTGGGTTAGTGGAATACGCCGAACCCTTTAACCGCTTTCTCTAGTGTGATTCGTTAGCCAATAGCGTATCAATACAAAGCGTCTGGGGCTGGTCTTGTACCAGCCTTTCTTTTTGGTTTTTACTCAACTGCTTAATGCGATACTCCAGCTTGAGCGCGCTGGAGCGATCCCCCACCAGACAGTAAAACACCAGCGTCAATTCCCCTTTTCCCCGCAATGCTTTTGCCCCTTTCCCGGTTTGATGCTGATTCATACGGCGGCTGACATCGGTGGTGATACCGGTATAAAGCCTACCAGCGGCGGTACGCAGGATGTACAAATACCAGGAAGAGTTGTGCTTATTCATGATGTTATCTGTGTTTTCTCTGCATCTCACCCGCGGCTAGTGTAGGTGGCTTCATCGGTCAGGTGAAGCATAAGGCGAACGTTTTTGAAAAATACGCTGAACATAAACAGCCTTTTCCCTAAATGGCTCGCTTTACGCGAGTATCTGTGATTTGAATCACATATAATTATCATTTATTGCATTCTTATTACATCAAGTGTGAATAAGTGCACGAAATATCGATGAGTGGCGTGTTCAAATGTACTTTCAGCGGGAGGGGTTGCTGAGTGTTATCAGAACTCATCAGGAGTACAAACCTTGTTTCTGATTAAGGAAATTATTCGTAAGAAGCGTGATGGCAAAGCCCTGAGTGAAGAGGAGATCCGCTTCTTCATCAACGGTATTCGTGACAATACCGTCTCCGAAGGGCAGATCGCGGCACTGGCGATGACCATCTATTTTCACGACATGTCGATGGATGAACGCGTGGCGCTGACTCTGGCTATGCGGGATTCTGGCACGGTGCTGGACTGGAGAAATCTGAACCTGAACGGCCCGTTGGTGGACAAACACTCTACCGGCGGCGTAGGGGATGTTACGTCGCTGATGCTGGGGCCGATGGTTGCCGCCTGTGGGGGCTACGTTCCGATGATTTCCGGGCGTGGGCTGGGGCATACCGGTGGTACGCTGGATAAGCTCGAAGCCATTCCGGGGCTGGATATTTTCCCGAACGATGACGCTTTTCGTCGCATCATCCAGCAGGTTGGCGTCGCGATTATCGGGCAGACCTCCTCGCTGGCTCCGGCGGATAAGCGCTTTTACGCCACGCGTGACATTACCGCGACGGTCGATTCGATCCCGTTGATCACTGCGTCGATTCTGGCGAAGAAACTGGCTGAAGGGCTGGACGCGCTGGTGATGGATGTGAAAGTCGGTTCCGGGGCGTTTATGCCGACCTATGACCTGTCCGAGCAACTGGCGCAGGCGATTGTCGGCGTAGCGAATAATGCCGGATGTCGCACCAGCGCATTGTTGACCGACATGAATCAGGTGCTGGCCTCCAGTGCGGGGAATGCGCTGGAAGTGCGTGAAGCCGTGCGCTTCCTGACGGGAGAGATCCGCAATTCGCGCCTGTATGATGTTACTATGGCACTCTGTGGTGAGATGCTGCTTGCGGGCGGGTTGGCAAGCTCGGCGAACGACGCGCATTCACGTTTGCAGGCCGTATTGGATAACGGCAAAGCGGCTGAAATCTTTGGTCGGATGGTTGCCGCACAGCGTGGCCCGAGTGATTTTGTCGAGCACTACGATCGCTATCTGCCAGTGGCGCTGTTAAGTAAGCCGGTGTTTGCGGCGCGTGAGGGTATCGTCACCGCAATGGACACCCGCGCGCTGGGTATGGCGGTCGTATCGCTGGGCGGTGGACGCCGTCAGGCTACGGATGCGATCGATTATAGCGTCGGGCTGGATAGCATGATTAGCCTGGGTGAACGCGTTGACGCACAGCGCCCGCTGGCGGTGATCCACGCCAATACGGAAGCACAGTGGCAGCAGGCGGCAAATGACGTGCGTGCCGCGATCCAACTGGGCGACACGGCGCCAGAAAAAAAACCAATGGTCTATCGTCGGGTGAGCGCAGATGCGTGATCGTGCAGGGCTGGTTATCGGTAGTTTTGAATTGATTTTCCCTTGCCTATAGGCAGGGCGTTAGCGCAGAGCTGCGCAGGAGAAAAAGAATGAAACGTGCATATATCATGGTTCTCGATTCGTTTGGCATCGGCAGCAGTGCCGACGCTGAACGTTTTGGCGATGTGGGATCGGATACGCTGGGGCATATCGCTCAGGCGTGTGCGGCGGGAACAGCAAATAAAGGGCGCAGCGGTGCGTTGCAGTTGCCGAACCTGAGCCGTCTGGGCTTGGGTAAAGCGGCGGAGGCTTCAACGGGAACGTTTCCGGCAGGGCTGGATGAAAATGCCGATATCATCGGGGCTTACGCGTATGCCAGTGAAATCTCCTCGGGCAAAGATACGCCGTCAGGCCACTGGGAAATCGCTGGTGTACCTGTCCTGTTCGACTGGGGTTATTTTAACGATGAAGAAAACAGTTTCCCGCAGGAACTGCTGGATAAACTGGTGAAACGCGCCAATCTGCCGGGCTATCTGGGCAACTGCCACTCTTCCGGTACGGTGATTCTGGATCAATTGGGTGAAGAGCATATGAAAACCGGCAAGCCGATTTTCTATACCTCGGCGGATTCCGTGTTCCAGATTGCCTGCCATGAAGAGACATTTGGTCTGGATAAACTGTATGAGCTGTGCGAGATCGCCCGCGAAGAGCTGACCGACGGTGGCTACAACATTGGGCGCGTGATTGCCCGTCCGTTTATCGGTGACAAACCCGGCAGTTTCGAACGTACCGGCAACCGTCACGATCTGGCCGTTGAACCACCTGCGCCGACCATCCTGAAAAAGATGGTGGAGGAAAAAGGAGGCGAGGTGGTGTCCGTTGGTAAAATTGCGGATATCTACGCGCAGGTTGGCATCACGAAGAAAGTGAAGGCCACGGGTATCGATGCGCTGTTTGACGCCACACTGAAAGAGATGGATGCTGCGGGCGACAACACTATCGTGTTTACCAACTTTGTTGATTTCGATTCCGCCTATGGCCACCGCCGCGATATTCCGGGCTATGCTGCCGCGCTGGAACTGTTTGATCGCCGTCTGCCCGAAATGCTGTCCCGCGTGAAAGGTGACGACATCCTGATCCTGACGGCCGACCACGGCTGTGACCCAAGCTGGCACGGCACCGATCATACCCGCGAGAACGTCCCGGTATTGATCTATGGCCCGAACGTGAAGCCAGGTTCATACGGCCATCGTGAAACGTTCGCCGATATCGGGCAGACGGTTGCCGCCTACTTTGGTTTGTCGCCTATGGACTACGGCAAATCGATACTGTAAAACACACCGTTTTTACGTGAACGTGATTAATTAAGGAATAAACGCATGGCTACGCCACATATTAATGCAGAAATGGGTGATTTCGCGGACGTAGTACTGATGCCGGGCGACCCGCTGCGCGCTAAGTACATTGCAGAAACCTTTCTGGAAAATGCCCGCGAAGTGAACAACGTGCGTGGCATGTTAGGGTTCACCGGAACCTACAAGGGCCGTAACATTTCAGTGATGGGCCACGGTATGGGGATCCCATCCTGCTCGATCTATGCAAAAGAACTGATCACCGAATTCGGCGTGAAGAAGATCATCCGTGTGGGTTCCTGCGGTGCGGTACGTGAAGATGTGCAACTGCGCGACGTGGTGATCGGTATGGGCGCTTGTACGGATTCCAAAGTGAACCGCATGCGCTTTAAAGATCACGACTACGCCGCGATTGCCGATTTTGACATGGTGCGCAATGCTGTCGATGCCGCCAAAGCACGCGATGTTTCCGTGCGTGTCGGTAACATCTTCTCTGCCGACCTCTTCTACACGCCAGATCCACAGATGTTCGACGTGATGGAAAAATACGGCATTCTGGGTGTGGAAATGGAAGCGGCGGGTATCTACGGCGTCGCGGCAGAGTTCGGTGCCAAAGCGCTGGCGATCTGTACTGTTTCTGACCACATTCGTACTGGCGCACAAACCACGTCAGAAGAGCGTCAAAACACCTTCAATGAGATGATCGAAATCGCACTGGAATCCGTTCTGCTGGGCGATAACGAGTAACATCACACCAGCCCGGACATCCATTCCGGGCTGCATTTCCTGTCGTTTCCTCTAAACCGTTCCTTTTACTCCTTCAGTAAGACACTTGCCGTATTGTGTGTTGGCTATGTTGCTCGGTCTGTCCTAAGGGGTGACGCTTTAAATAGTGAGTAAGTACTCGCATTCACATGGCTTTAGTGTGGTTTATTTATCACCTAAAATCGACCGATTTCTATCAATGCGTGGAATATTGATAGAATAAACTTTGCTTAAATTCATCCCTAACTCAAACTTTCAGAATAAATGCGCATTCTGCGCAACTTCTTGCTCACTTTCTGGCATAAATCACTGTTTGCGCAATGGATGCCGTTTTTTCGCGAGGTCTGCGCAACTTCTTGCTCAAATTTGACTTAGGGAAAATTTGAGTAAAGTAATTGTTCATTAAAAACAATAACATAAAAATTGGCATGCGGATTGCTATACAGAACGTGAAGTTATTCAATCCGTTTAACAACACAGTCCGTTCAACAACAAGGAGCAAGACTATGCCAACTCCATGCTATATCAGCATCGAAGGGAAAACGCAGGGCAACATTACCGCCGGTGCTTTCACCTCTGACTCTGTCGGTAACATCTACGTGGAAGGCCATGAAGATGA
>NZ_JSXC01000039.1 GCF_000803215.1 Pectobacterium fontis | reverse complement strand
GTGCTACAGAGTGTGACTAGCCCTGTCATTGCCTTCTCACTGGTCATGCTTTCACTGATTATTGTCAGCTTCTATACCTCCATCAGCGGTATTTTAAAAGCCGAAATGTTCCCGCCTGAAGTTCGTGCATTAGGCGTTGGTTTATCGTATGCCGTTGCGAATGCGTTATTTGGTGGCTCGGCTGAGTATGTTGCGCTGTCGCTGAAATCTTTTGGTATGGAAACGGCCTTTTTCTGGTATGTCTCAGCTATGGGGGCGATTGCGTTTATTGTATCGCTCACGCTGCATCGTCGAGGCAAAGGGATGAAGCTTTAGTGTTCAGATAATTGCCACAACGCATAGCCGGTGGCTGCACCGGCTACATCCCAAACAAGATCTTGCCAGCTCCAGCCCGTTCCTCCTTCGCGGCTATCATAAAATTCTTTTGCCATGCCAATGCTGATTGCCAGCATAATACCGAATCCTCCGCTACGATCTGAACTCCAGCGCTGATGAGTGCCATATTCATATCCTGCGGCGCTGATGGCGGCTGAGGCGATAAAATGTTGGGCTTTATCCTGCCCTGTCCAGCGATCTTGCGCGGTATGGCTACACCCGGAGCAGCAAATCATTACAGCAAAGCACAGTAAGCGCATAGCTTCCCCCATGATAATAAAAAACCTCGGAAGCCGAGGTTTTTCAAAGTATAGCGCGCGTCTTAGAGAATACGGCTGATGAGCCTGTCAATACGAATACGACGCAGGCGTCGTATCAATTTGCGAACTTTCACCGGATATTGCGCGATGCTTTCTAGCTCCGTGTAGCTGTTGACGATGTGGGTATGCGTTCTGATTTTATCCAACTCGTCCAGGCGTTGCTGCAATAGGATTTGCTGAGGATCGTGAATCAGGATAGCGTTTTCCAGATCCAGACGCCATGCGCGAGGGTTAAGGTTGTTTCCCGTCAGCAGTTGCCACTTATCGTCCACCCACATGCCTTTTAGATGGAAGCTGTTGTCGCCGTCTTTCCAGAGCCGCACAACAAGCTGTTGATTTTCAATATAGCGTTCCAGACGACTCAGGAAACGACGAAGGTTGATCTCGTAGAGATACGGCAATGCGCCGATGATTTTGAAAGGCTGGTCTTCTGGAATATAGAAATCGTTAGCGGTCTTGTCACCAATAATAATTTCTACTTTCTTGCCGTTTCGCAAGAGGCGGATGATATTTCTGACCAGCAGCGCTGGCAGGTTGAAATACGGAGTACAGATGGCCAAATGCTCATCCGCGCAATACATCAGGTGATGTATGGTCTTATTCAGCGGGCTTTGTTTTCCTAAGCCGACCAGCGGCGTGACGGTTAACTCGCTTGCATCTGCGTGGCGTTCTGGTGGCTGATAACTGGCGGTACGCAATGTTTGACGGAATTGCTTGATATCATTTTTAATTTCCAGGCTCTTTGGGCGATCGGTATGATCTAACCGCTGCACGGCCGGAGACGACAACATGGTCTGAATGTACTGCACCATCGTGTCAGCTAATGCTGGATTATGGATTAACTGATAACGATCATAACGATATTTCTGGTGCTGATGCAGATAAACATCATTCAGGCTGGCTCCACTGTAGATGACTGTGTCATCGACAATAAACCCTTTCAGGTGTAACACACCCAACGCTTCGCGTGTATTGACAGGAATGCCATAAATAGGGAAATGCGTATCTGGGTGTTTTTTCGCCATGTCGCAATACCAATCGGCATTGGTATTTTCTGCTGCTGCGCCGATTCTGCCACGCTGAGCACGATGCCAGTCTACGAGAACGCGAACATCCAGTTCTGGGCACTGCCGTTTGGCTTCATAAATTGCGGATAGAATTCCCATGCCGCCGTCATCCCGCTCAAGGTATAAGGCTACAATATAGACGCGCTTTTTTGCGTTCAGAATGGCGTTAATCAGCGTCGTGCGGAAAAGCTCAGGCGAATGCAACGTCCGAACATCCTCTGCGTTTTGGGGAATTCTGGGCAGTTGTGCAAGGTGCTGTTGGTATTTATTGCGTTTGAAATTTGACAACATCACAGTGCGTTTCTTCTCTCATCAGTTTATACCCACAACACTTCGAGTTGCGCTAGGGTATATGACCTTATGGTCATTATCAAAAGTTAAGGATTTGCCGAATGGGCGATAATACCATTACTTTTCAGCGGTAGTGAGCCTGTTTTGCCATTGATGGGTATCACCACTCCTGTTGCAAGAACGTTATTACGTCTCGCGATCAGCTTTTTAGCGGCAATTCCAGCGTCACAATTCCCTCTTCTAATTGCACATCGATATGAAAGCCGAGCTTTTTAGACAATTGGATCATGCCTTGATTATGCGGCATGGTAATGCCCGTTAAGCGGGAGAGACCATGCCTCCTGGCGTAATCAATCAGCTTTTCCAACAACCGTCGGCCAAGCCCTAGCCCTTTGAGATCGGATCGCACCAGCACAGCAAATTCCGCATCCGTATTATCAGGATCGGAAATCGCACGCGTCACGCCAATAATTTCAGTCTCCCCATCGACCTGGCGCACGGCAACAAATGCCATCTCACGATCGTAGTCAATTTGTGTCATATTGGCTAAATCTTCGTGGGTAAATTCATTAATTTCGCTGAAATAACGGTAATAGAGGTCTTCTTTTGTCACTCTGGCGATGAACGCGCTGAGCAGCGGCTCGTCTTCCGGCAAAATGGGGCGGAAGAGGCTGATATCACTATTTTTGAGGATGACCGTTTCTTCCAACTCATGCGGATAAGGACGGATTGCCAGCCTTGATTGCGGATCGCCATTGAACGGAGCCAGATGTAGCGTGACATCCAGTAGCGTAAACGCATCTCCCGACGCCAGAAGAGGATGGATATCTAACCGGGAAATTTCGGGGCAGTCGAGAATCAGATTGGAAACCTGAACCAGCAAGCGGCTGAGTGCCGGAATATCCAGAGGGCGTAAGGCGCTGTATTCCCGAATCTTGCCACCTTTCACCGCTTGCAGCACCAAATAGCGGGCCAGCGTCATATTCAGCGGAGGCAGGGCGACAGCGGCCTGCTTTTCGCGCCACTCAATACCGCCTTCCCCCAGCATAATCAGCGGGCCGAACACGGGATCTTGTTCGACGGCAATCCTGAGTTCCTGCGCCCCCGCGCGATTTGCCATGCTCTGCACTAACAGGCCGTAAATACGCGCCTGTGGGTAGGTGCGTTTTACCCGGTCAAGAATGGCATCTGCCGCCTGTTGGACTTCTCTGGCGGTGCGCAGATAGAGCATGACGCCCTGAACTTCCGATTTATGCGGAATATCTGGCGATCTCAGCTTAATCGCAACCGGATAGCCAATTTGCTCGGCGATATGGACGGCTTCTGCACTGTCCCCCGCAATCCAGGTAGGTAACGTATCCAAACCATAGGCTTGCAGGATAGGCTGAACTTCATGGGTATCCAGTTGAGTCACGCCATCTGACAGGGCCTGATGAATCAGCGCATGGGCCTGACTGGCGTTGATGCCTAAATTCTGCGGCAGCGCTGGCGTTTCCTTTAACTGTTTCTGATTACGACGATATTCGACGATATGCATAAATGCCGTTACTGCGCCTTCCGGCGTGCGATAGGTCGGAATACCTGCATCGTTAAACAAACGTCGTGCTTCCTGCGAGGAGAATTCACCGCACCAGTTGGTCAGCAGTGTGATTCTTTTCCCGCGTGGATGCTGTTGGAACAGCGTAATCAACTGCGCGGCGCACTCGGTGCTGGGCGCGGCGGCGCTGGGCGCGTGAATGATCAAAAGCGCATCGACCTCGTCGCTGTCCAGCAATACCGCTACCGCTGCCAGATAACGCGCGGCTGTCGCGTCATCACGCAGATCGAGCGGATTGCCAATAGTGACGGTCTGCGGCAACGCGTCCTGTAATGCTTGATGCGTTGCCTCGCTGAGCTGTGCGAGCTTGCCTTGTCGGCTAAGAAGCTGATCCAGCGCTTGTGCGGCGGGTGATGCGCCATTGCTCACCAGCATCAAGCGTTCACCGCGTAGCGGCCGCAGATGGCTTAAGGTTTCCACCGCAGAGAACAGCTCATGGGTATCCCGTACCCGCAGTAATCCCGCGCGTTGAATGGCCGCGTCATAGGCGGCATCCAGACCGTGGCGCTGGTCATTCAGTAACTGCTGTGCCTGCTGACTACGCCCGCTTTTGATCACCAGTACTGGCTTATTACGGGATGCACTGCGAGAAGCGGAAAGAAAACGGCGTGCATCGCTGATGTGCTCCAGGTGCAGCAAAATCGCGCTGGTTTTACCATCGCGAGCCAGAAAATCTAGCAGGTCATCGACATCAATATCCAGGCTATCACCCAGGGCGATGAAATAGGAAAAGCCAATACCACGCTGCTGTGCCCAGTCCAGTATCGTGTTGGAGACGGCGGCCGACTGCGAGATAAATGCCAGTTTGCCTTTCATAATCGGCACGGGGGAGAAACTGGCATTCAGGCCTTGCCAGGGAGCGAGTAGCCCAAGGCTGTTGGGGCCAAGTAAACGCATATGGTAGCGTACGGCGCAGGCCTTTAATTCGCTGAACTGTGTCGGCGGCGCGGAGAGAATGATGACCGTTTTGCAGCCTTTCTGCCCCAGCGCCTCTAACAGCGTCAGATTACGGCTGGCGTTGGTGCAGATCACCGCAAGGTCGGGCGTCATTGGCAGGCTGGCGACCGTTGGATAGGCCAGCACGCCGCAAACGGCGCGATATTTCGGCGTAACGGGTAGCACGGGGCCGCTGAAATGACCGTCCAGCAGGTTTTTCATCATCAGAAAACCGGCTCGTCCCGGCGTTTCTGACGCGCCGAGAACGGCGATAGACTTCGGTCGTAACAGTGCTTCCAATCCGCGCTGGCTCATGCATCACTCCTTCACATCAATCCTCTTTGATACTAAACGCTTTCTGCGGATTGTGCTGTGACGATGGGTAAATTTTCATGCACCCTGTGGTGTGATTTCCCTGCCAGATAGTGTCGGCGGAAACGCTCAAAATGCTGCGATAGGACATCAGCCGCGACGCTATCTCCCGCCTGCGCGAGTAGGGCGATGGCAATCTCCGCGGTGCAGTGCTGTCCTGCGCTACTGGCTTCACGCAGTTGATAGCGGGAGAGTGCCTCTACATTCAGCGATAGGATCGGCAGGTTGTCCAGATAAGGACTTTTGCGGAACATTTTACGTGCTTCCGGCCAGGTGCCGTCGAGTAAGATAAACAGGGCGGGCTTTTCTATTGCAGGAAGCTGTTGAAATACCTGACGCCCTGCTTCCGCGGCATCCGCCAGAAAGACCAGATAAGGCTGCACCGTTGGGTCTTGCAATGCGGCAAGCAACTGGGGATCGGGGTCGGTGCGTGACCAGAGAAATGCCTGCGTTTCTGGCAGAATATCGGCGATGAGGCGTCCGGTATTACTCGGTTTTAATGGCTCGGTATCAAACATCACCAGACAGAAGCGGCTGCGGGATGGCTGTGCCTGAATGGTGTGACACAGGCAGTTGGTCGCGGGTAATAAACATTGCTGGCAGCGCACTACACGGCAGCCACGGGCACGAAACGGTTTGGTGGACTGCTCAAGACGCTGCTGACGCAGGCGGAGTACGGCATTGTCCGTGAGAGGACGGTTGCCCATAAAAGGACGATTGATCATGAAATAGATAACGCCATAAGATTCTGCAACGAACCTGTTCGTTTAATTATACGGATGCAGATTCAGAAAGGCGACATTCTAATCGACTGGCGGGTTGACCAAAAGAGGCGGGGCAAGAATGCCCCATATTATCTACAGCGATTCATCCAGCCACTCTTCAAACTGCGCTTTTGGCAGCGCGCCGTTGAGGATATCGACCATCTGCCCTTGTTTGAAGATCATGAGGGTGGGAATGCTGCGGATGCGGAAACGTGTGCTGAGTGCCGGTTCGGTTTCAGTATTGACCTTGATAAAGCGCACTTTCCCGCTGCGCTCCTGTGCGACGCTTTCAAAAACGGGGGCAAAATTGACGCAGGGGCCGCACCAGGGCGCCCAGAAGTCGATGACAACCGGCAGATCGTCCTGTAGCAGTTTATCAAGCGTTACTTCTGTGGCATTAATGATGTTGCCGTTGAATAAGGTTTCTCCGCAACGACCACATTTGGCGTGGTCATCAACCCGCGCTTCTGGCAGGCGATTGGTTGTTTGGCAAGATCCACATACCGTATTCATAACAGGGCCTCAGATAAAAGGGCTAAAATAAAGATGTCGCTGATAAAATGCACGCAGTGCGGCATTGGCAAGTCAACGGCATGTTGCTTAATAGTGAATAAATTATGGTGGGGAGACATGATGGCAACAACGTGGTTTGCCCAATAGCTACAATAGCTTCTGACTGTTAGCGCTCTTTTACCACAAGCGTGTGGCTAAGCGGGTGTACATAAGGTAATCTTCGCGCCCAGCGCGTAGGTGGAGAAAACAATGAGCGATTCATTCAATAGTAAAAGTGGCAAAGTCCGTGTGATGTACGTCCGTAGCGACGATGAGGGCGAGAAAGAGAATAAAAACAAGCGCCCTGCTGACAAAGAGCGTCGTGGCGATCGGCGTGATGGCGGCGGTTCACGGGATCAGCGTGAAAAGCCGAAACATCCGCGTGATGTTAACCCGCGCTATGCCCGGGAAAATCCGACCCGCGATGGCGATAGCAATGCGAAATCGCCGTGGGGCAATAAAGATCGTAATGAACGCAGTGGCGATCGGCCTCGTCGTCCACGCGGTGAAGAGAGCGGGGGTTATGAATCCCCGTGGAAAACGGTGTCTCGTGCGCCGAGCGACAGTGAAACGCCCGACCATGGTGGGATTACGGGCAAGAGCCAGATCGATCCTGAGCAGTTGCGTCGCCAGCGTCAGGAAGAAACACGCGTCTATGGTGAAAATGCCTGTCAGGCGCTGTTTAAAAACCGCTCTGAGGTGATTGTTCGTGCCTGGTTCCTGCAAGAAGTCACGCCGCGTTTCCGTGATGCACTGCGCTGGATGGCGGCAAACCGTAAGGCTTACCATGTGGTGGAAGAGGAAGAGCTGATCAAAGCTTCCGGCACCGAGCACCACGGCGGCGTCTGCTTCCTGATTAAAAAGCGTCAGGGACTGGATGTGCGTGAGTACCTGAAAACGGCGGGTGAACATGACTGCGTATTGGCGCTGGAAGATGTGGGTAACCCGCACAACCTCGGTGGCATTATGCGTAGCTGTGCGCATTTCGGCGTGAAAGGTATTCTGGTGCAGGATGCGGCGCTGCTGGAATCCGGTGCGGCTGTGCGTACGGCGGAAGGCGGTGCGGAACACGTTAAAGCGATCAACGCTGACGATTTCCTGTCCGTGCTGGCGGAGTTCCGTCGCGCGGGTTACACCATAGTGACCACCTCCAGCCATAAAGGAACGGCGTTGTCGCAGGCCACGCTTCCGGCAAAAACCGTGATCGTGCTGGGTCAGGAAGGGGATGGTCTGTCCGATAGCGCCTGGCAACAAGGGGACGTGAAAGTCTCTATCGGCGGTACGGGTAAGGTTGAAAGCCTGAATATTTCGGTTGCCACGGGCATTTTGCTGTCCGAATGGTGGCGACAGAATCAAGCTTGATATGACGCATCGATTCTCAGGGGGGAATGTGCTCCCTGAGAACATGTCCCCACGGATGAGAGAACGAGTGATGAAGCTGAAAAAGCAGAACGTTATCGCGGTATCGTTATTGTTGGGCACCGTGTTGATCAGTGGTTGCAGTTCGCTGTCGCGTCCATCCACCGCTGCGCCGTCAACTGACGCCTGTCTGGTGGGTGACAAACAAGTGCAGACTACGCTTTATTTTGGTTTGAATCGTCCCGCTGGCCCGGCGATTTCTGAGACCGAGTGGAAAGCGTTTCTGGACGGTGAAGTGACGCCCCGTTTTAAAGAAGGGCTGACAGTGTTTGATGCCAAAGGGCAATGGTTGGGGAACGATGGCCTCGTTGCCCGGGAGAACAGCAAGGCACTGATGTTGATTCATGGTTCTGATAAGGAACGTGATATTGAAGCGCTGCGCACCAGCTATAAATCACGTTTCGCGCAGGAATCCGTTATGCGGATTGATGCACCCGTGTGCGTCGCGTTCTGAATCCTTCATCAGCCCCTTTTCAGGGGCTGATTCATATCTGCGTAACCCGAGCGTACAGGGATGTATTCACAGCGTCTTTACGATCTACCCATTATCACCGCTCGACTGACTTTTATCACGAACTACAGCACCAGTCCCGCTACCGCCGCCGACAGTAAACTCACCAGCGTCGAACCGTATACCAGTTTCAGACCAAAGCGTGATACCACGTTGCCCTGTGCTTCGCTCAGCCCCTTAATCGCACCGGCGATAATGCCGATGGAGGCGAAGTTAGCGAAGGAAATCAGGAACACGGATAAAATCCCCAGCCCGCGTGGCGACATCTCGGCGGCGATCTTCTTTAGTTCGATCATGGCAACGAATTCATTCGCTACCAGCTTGGTTGCCATGATGCTACCCGCATGCAGAATGTCGGAAGATGGAATGCCGATAAGCCAGGCCAGCGGTGAAAAGACATAGCCCATCATCGCCTGAAAGCTCATGCCGAAGAGAGTGCTAAACAGCGCATTGACGGCGGCAATCAAGGCCACGAAGCCGATCAGCATCGCCATAATAATCATCGCCACTTTAAAACCGGCAAGGATGTATTCCCCCAGCATTTCAAAGAAGCTTTGCTCTTCATGCAGCTTTTCCAGCTTCAGCTCTGGCTCGTCGTCAGGCTGATAAGGGTTGATGATCGACAAAACGATAAAGGTGCTGAACATATTCAGAATCAGCGCCGCAACCACGTATTTGGCGTCGAGCATGGTCATATAAGCGCTGATGATCGACATGGAAACGGTCGACATCGCCGTTGCGGCCATCGTGTACATTCGCCGTGGCGACATGTCAGCGATGATGCCCTTATAGACGATAAAGTTCTCCGACTGCCCGAGCATCAGCGTACTCACGGCGTTGAACGACTCCAGTTTTCCCATCCCGTTGACTTTGGACAGCAGCGTGCCGATGCCTTTGATGATCAGCGGTAAAATGCGCCAATGCTGCAAAATACCAATCAGCGCGGAAATAAAGACGATAGGGCAGAGCACATTAAGGAAAATAAAGGACAGCCCTTGAGCATTCATCCCGCCAAACACAAAGTCGGTGCCTTGATTGGCGAAAGACAAAAGCTTTTCAAACAAACCGGCAAAAGCGCGGATTGCGTTAAGTCCAATGCTGGAATGCAACAGAAAATAAGCCAGTAGCACTTCAATCACCAGCAGTTGCACAATGAAGCGCAGCCGAATGCGTTTTCTGTCGTGGCTAACGAGCAAGGCCAGCAAAAAAATTGCCGCTGTCGCCAAAATAAAATGTAAAACCTGTGACATAGCAGAACCACCAATCCCCGAATAAAAAGAGGCGCATTGTAATCGGAATGTAAAAATATGTTTATCCCGAATCTGTAAATCCTTATTCGCTACAGCGCTATCAGCGGTGGGCAGGGGCATCAGGGAAGGGCTGGAATATTAAGAGGATTCCCCTTCAGCCAGCCATTGGCCGAAGGGGAAAGAAGGATTACGACAAAGACGGGTTAATGCGCACCACCTCCACCGCCGCCAGTCGTAAAAGGCGGTTTAGCGAGCCAGACCAGCACCAGCAGCACCAAAAATACCCCCGCGGCAGCCCAGAAGATCTCGTTGGCGGAGATAATCAGCCCCTGCGCGGTGATCTGCTCCGCGATGTAGGCCGAGGCCTGTGTTTGGCTCATTCCCATCGCCTGAAGTTGCTGGTACGTCTCCTGCGCTAGCGGATTATACGGTGTGATCGATTCTGTCAGATGCGCGTGGTGCAGCGATTCACGCTGTGTCCAGAGCGTGGTGGTAATCGATGTTCCGATCGATCCCGCCAGCGTTCGGGTGAAGTTCGACAGGCTCGACGCTGCGGCCAAACGTTCCGGTGGAAGCCCGGACAGCGTGATAGTCGTCAGCGGCATGAAGAAGCAGGCGACGGCGAATCCCTGTACGAACTGCGGCCAGGCCGATGCGCCGAAATCCATACCCGGCTCGAAGGTGTACGCACGCCAGTAGAAACAGACGGCGTACATGATAAAGCTGAACGTCACCAGCTTGCGCATGTCCAGGCGCGGCGCGAATCGACCGATAATGGGCGACAGCACTACCGGCATCAGCCCAACGGGCGCGGATGCCAGCCCGGCCCAGGTGGCGGTATAGCCATACACCTCCTGTAATAGCTGCGGCAAGAGCACGATCGCCCCGAAATAGAACATATAGGCGAGGCTGATGCACAGGCAGCCAATGGTAAAGTTGCGCGACTTAAACAGCGACAAATCCACTACCGGATGGTCGTCCGTTAACTCCCAGACAATCAGGAACGCGATGGCAATCACCGCCACCACGGTCAGGGTGATGATTTCCGTCGAGTTAAACCAGTCCAGCTCTTTTCCGCGGTCGAGCATCATCTGAAGGCTACCGATGCCGACGATTAGCAGTGCCAATCCGATAGTATCGATGGGCCTGATCTCGGTTTTGGTTTCTCGCCCGCGCAGCGTTTGCATAGTAATAAACACCACGGCGATGCCCAGCGGGACGTTGATGAAGAATATCCAGCCCCAGTGGTAGTTATCGCTAATCCAGCCGCCCAGAATTGGGCCGCAGATTGGCGCGACGACCACGGTCATTGACCATAGCGCGAGGGCGATGCTGCGTTTCGCGGGGGGATAATTACTTAGCAACAAGCTCTGCGACAGCGGGATCAGCGGCCCGGCGACGATCCCCTGCAATACGCGGGCGAAAATCAGCATCTCCAGGCTGGTGGATACGCCACACAGCCAGGATGTCAGGGCGAAGAGTGCCGTTGACCACAGAAACAGGCGAACTTCACCAAACCGTTTTGCCAGCCAGCCGGTGATAGGGATAGAGATGGCATTAGCGACCCCGAACGAGGTGATGACCCATGTTCCCTGTGAGTTGGACGCACCCAGATTACCGGCGATGGTCGGAATCGCGACGTTGGCGATGGTGGAATCCAGCACCTGCATGAACGTTGCCAGCGACAGCGCAACGGTCATCCAGGCCAGACTCGCACCTTTAAGCGGTTCTCTCTGCACGTTTCTCTCCTGGTGGATTAACCGGCATTTGCCTGAATAATGGCGCGAATGTCTTGGTTAACAGCGGTGAGATCTAACGTCAGCGCATCACTTTGGTAGGCTGGCGTGGTGCGCGAAGTTTCTGCTAACGCACGGCCTTCCGTATTAGCCGTATCGACATTCACCAACGCAGACAGGCCGATCCGCAACGGATGTTCGGCGACCTGCTGGGGATCGAGTTCAATACGGACGGGCAGACGCTGCACCACTTTAATCCAGTTACCGGTCGCATTCTGGGCGGGCAACAGAGAAAACGCGCTACCCGTGCCCATATCAAGGCCGACCACTTTTCCCTGATACACGACATCATCACCGTAGATATCCGCAACAATGGTAGCCGGTTGACCGATGCGCATATTGGCGAGCTGCGTCTCTTTAAAGTTCGCATCGACCCACAGGTGATTGGCGGGGACCACGGCCATCAGTGCCGACGCAGGGGAAATGCGCGCGCCAATCTGCACGCTGCGGCGTGACACGTAACCATCAATTGGGCTGACGATTTTAGTACGCTGTAGCGCCAGCCAGGCATCGCGCATTTCTATGGAGGCTTGCTGTATGGCTGGCTGCTGTTCAAGCGGTGTATCCAGGATCATCGCCTGATTTGCCTGATATTGCTGTCTGGCGACTTCCAGCGCGGCCTTGGCGCTGGCGACGGCATCGCGGGCATGCTGCACTTCTTCACGTCCGATAGCATTCGCGCTGCCCAGGGCTTCACGGCGGCTCAGGTCGCTTTGTGCCTTGTTCAACTCGGTTTGGCGCAGTTCAATATTGGCCTGATACTGTTTGTTGTTGATGACCAGTTGATGTGTCTGACGTACGCTGTTGGCTAGTCCGGTTTTCGCGCGTTCGAACGTGAGCAGGGCATCGGTAGGATCCAGCTCTACCAGAACCTGTCCCTGCTTAACAAAATCGGTATTATCGACGTTAACATGGGTGACGCTGCCGCTCACCTGCGCCATGATCTGAATCTGATTACCCGCGACGTAGGCGTCGTCGGTACTTTGGTGGTGTCTGAGCACCAGGAACCAGTAAACCAGCCAGGCGCAGCCCAGCGCGATGAAAATAAACGTCAGCAGCGATAGCACACGCTTACGCTGCTGTTTCTTGTTTTTTTGTGGCGTCTGCGGCACTGGATTTTCCACATTTTCACTCATGCTGTTCTCTCTTCTTATTTTCTTTGTATCGGCTATCGCACCAGAGACTGCCCGTCTGGTAATAGTCGCAATGAATTCATTTTGCTGTGCGGCCTGAGGTGTTTTCAGGTCGCTTGCCCGAGGCGTGAGATTACCGTTTCGCTAAGCAGCAGAAAGGTCATACGTATTTTTCGCAGCAAAAGCCCCTCAGCCCGATACGCACGCATCGGGTCATTCCGGGTGAAAAAGGTGCGGGTTATGGCTTCTTGTTGGTGTTTTTCCGCTATGCGTTGTCGAAATTGTCCATTTCATCCAGCCGAACCAGAAGCTTTCTCATCAGGGTTTCGAGCTGTTTTTGCTCACCAGACTGAAGTACTGAGCAAAGCACATGGAGGCTGTGGTGCTGTGGTGGAATAAGTTGGCCAAGAAACGCTTTGCCTTCTTCTGTCAGATGCAGGTGCAGGCAACGTCTGTCGCTACTGCTTTCGCGTCGTTCAATCCAGCCTCTTTTCTCCAGATCGTCGGCGATGCGCGTTGCGTTGGTACGTGACGATCCCAGTGCGGCACTGAGTTCGGAAGGCTGAATGCTATAAGATTCTTGAGATTCCAGCGTCAGCAATGCCATAAACAAGGTTTCATTGATGCCCTGCTCTTTCAGCATTCTGTTTCTGTGCTCCAGGATTTTGCCCTGTACGTGCATGAATAAGCGTAGCAATAACACTTCCTGACGTGGGAAGTCGGGCTTACGTGAAGCACGCAGGTCGAGCATTTGTTCTATAGGGGTGAATGAACTGTCCATTTTTTATATAAACCTCATTAATCACGGAGTACATAATAACTAATGTTACTAACTAGGTAAACGGCATTCAGGTGGGAAATTGTGCTTATTTCTGTGACATAAAGTAAGTAAATAATAGCCTGATGTGAGGCGCGTCAACTAATTACTTTATTTAAATCAATTCGTTATTCTGTTTTTCATGCTGAGAATTTAAAGCAATTTAAAGGCAATGCCGTAACACAGCGCCCCCAGTAATGTCGACAAGACGATACTGCGAGTTTTATAAAAACAGGCTGTCAGCGTAATAAAGCCTATCAAGGTTGGCAGCAGCTTTTCGTGATGCGCGATAATATCCGGCACGCTGGATACCATCAGCAGCGCACAGATGGAGGCAATGCCAATGCTATCAAGTAGCAGGGCTTTTTTGCCGCGTTGCAATGAACCGGAGGCGCGTGAGGCGCTTAGCCGTAGCGGCAGATAGCGGAAGAGATAGTTAACCAGTCCCACAATCAGCCCGATAAGCATGATTTCTGTACTCATGCGTTCACCTGCGGTGTAGCGGGGTTAACCAGCGAAGCCAGACAGCCGCTGAGAATGCCAAGCAGTATCGCTGCCGGGATGGAAGAAAGTAGTAGCCCCAGCAGTGCGCCGCCGAGTGCACCAGCGACAACCAGACTCTGCCTCCGCTTGAAGGAGGCCAGTAAAAAGCTCAGAAAAAGCGCGGGCAGCATGAAAGAGAGCGCGGCTTCGACGGCAGGGTAATTAGCCAGTGGGCCGTTGCCAAATACGGCGCCGATCACCGTGCCGAACACCCATGAGAGCCAGGCTAGCAGTGACACTCCCATCATCCACTCTTCTGACCAGCGTCGATTATCTTTCGCCAGTCGGGTGGCGGCTGCGGCAAACACTTCGTCCGTCAGACCGAACGCCCACAGTGCCGTTTTTCGGGTTGGTAGCCGCTGTGCAATGCGGTGCCGTAACGCGGGTCCATACAGCACATGGCGTACATCCATCGCCATCACCGTTAAGGCGGCCACCCAGATGGACATACCTGCGCTGAGCAGGGCGGTGATGACGAACTGGCTGGCACCAGCATAAATGATGCAGGAGAGAAAAATGCCTTCCAGCGGAGTAAATCCTAGCTTGACGGCATTCATGCCAAACGCGAATGCTACGGGCATGTAGCCGATCACAATCGGCAGGCTGTCAAATACACCGTCGTTAAAAGAGGCGGATTTTGTCGGCACGGATGATGTGGATGGGGTTAGTATCTTCACTGGCTTGATATTTTTGTACTTCAATGACATTAACCGATAACACTAGCAAAGCATTACCGGAAATTCACGTTATTGTGCAACGGACGTGATGGTTTCGGGCGGTATTCTTGCCAGTGCAACGGTTAGCAATCACGCGTTTCAAGCGAATAAGCGAACTATAGCGCCGCCATCGTTTCCTGCGTTTCATGATGATGACTTCGCCACCACACGAGCAGATTCAACAGACTGATCATGGCACCTGCTGTACAGACGCCCAGCCAGCCCCCGTGCTGATAAGCGAAAGCTGAAAGGAGCGACCCCAGTGCGCCGCCGATGAAATAGCTGGTCATGTAACCTGCCGTCAGTCGGTTACGTGCTTCGGGCATCATACGGTAGATGACGCTCTGGTTGGTGACGTGTACGCCCTGAACCGCCAGATCCAGCACGATGATGCCAATGAGCAACGCGAC
Organism: Pectobacterium fontis; assembly: GCF_000803215.1. GTDB lineage: Bacteria > Pseudomonadota > Gammaproteobacteria > Enterobacterales > Enterobacteriaceae > Pectobacterium > Pectobacterium fontis. The sequence goes on along the minus strand of NZ_JSXC01000039.1, from coordinate 41,780 downwards.
AACCGCATGAATACCAAGCGTGATAAAGCCCCACGACAGCAACAGCAGGATAATCCCCACGCTGGTGGTCAGTTTGGCCTTGCCCTGATCGACCAGACGCCCGGCGCGCGATGCTGCTAATGCGCCCGCCGCGCCAACCAGTCCGAACAGACCGATCACGCCTTCGGAATACCCGTATGGCGGTGAAGCCAGCAGGAAGGCCATTGACGTCCACAGAATGCTAAAGTTGGCAAAGGACAGGCAGCCGAGGATGGCGCGTGTGCGTAGCAGCGGAGTGGTGGAGAACAGACGGAAGATGGAGACTAACAACTGCGGGTAGTTCAGCGTGTTTTGCTGCGGAATACGCGGCAATGCCCGCCACAGAATCAGCGCCATGATGACCATCAGCGTACTGGCAACCCAATACACGGTGCGCCAGTCACCGAGTGACGCAAGCGCGCCTGCGACGGTACGCGCCAGCAGGATCCCCAGTAGCAGGCCGCTCATAATCGTCCCGACGACTTTACCACGCGTTTCCGGCGTTGCCAGCGTCGCGGCAAGCGGCACCAGCAACTGTGCGACAACGGAGAACAGCCCGGTTAACGCGGTGCCAGCGATCATGATCCAGAGCGTGGGGGCCGATGCGGTGATCAGCATCCCACCCGCGGCGAGTAAGGTCATGCCGACAATTAGCGTCCGACGCTCAAACATGTCCCCCAGTGGAACCAAAAACAGCAGGCCGACGGCATAGCCAAGCTGTGCGGCGGTGACAATGAATCCGGCCTGATTGACGGAAAGTTCAAAGACGCGGGCGATGGTATCCAGCAGCGGCTGGGCATAATAGTTACTGGCGACAGCAAGGCCGGTTGCGACAGACATAATCAGGGTCAAAGACTGGCTAAGCCCAGCGGGTGTCGGAGAGGGTGCTGAATGTTGCTGAAGAGACATATATTTGAACGTTAATCTGATGTTAAAAGCAGAGGCGATAGTATCCGGCAGAAGTTAATGAGATGCCAGAACATCTTTATATGGCTGAAATGCAACGGGGATATTTTGTTTTTACTGGGATTGATTTAGCTTATCGTCAGTAGCATAACACTATCGACAGGGGACATTATGTTTAAGCATTATCAGATATTTAAGAAAAAAAGTATTGCGGCGTTAATAGGGTGTGCATTTCTTCCCGCGGCAGCGCTGTGGTCAATGGGCGCGCAGGCGGTCACGGCTGTCTACGTCTCTGCCGCTACTGATGGTGCAATCGACGCCTATACGCTCAATACGCAAAGCGGTGAATTAACCGCTATCGGGAAAGTCGCGGCTGGCGCGAAAGTGATGCCAATGGCCATTAGCCCGAATAAATCGTTCCTCTATGCCGCCACGCGAGGCATTCCTTACTCCGCGGTGAGTTATAAAATTGATGCCAAAAGCGGCGCGCTAAGCCCGTTAGGCAAAGCGGAACTGCCGGACAGCATGGCTTACCTCTCGACCGATTTAACAGGGAAATGGCTGTTCAGTGCGTCTTACGGTGGTAATAAAGTCGCGGTTAACGGCATTGATAAAGACGGCAAGGTGAACGCGAGCGCGGTCACGGTGGTGCCGACAGGAGAGAAGGCCCACAGTATTATTGCCGACCGCCAAAATAAGTTCGTCTTTGCCAGCAATCTGGGCAGCGATCAGATTGTGCAGTTCCGGTTTGATGCGAAAACCGGAACCTTAACGCCGAATGAACCGGCAGAAATTAAACTGCCTAAAGGCAATGGGCCGCGCCATCTGGTGTTATCGCCAGATAATAAAACGCTCTATATGAGTAATGAACTGTCCGGCAAAGTCGCACGTCTGGCGTTGAATGAAAAAACAGGGCAACTGACGTTGCTGGATTACACGGACACCGTTCCGGCCGATGCCGGGATGAGAGCGGGGACGATCACGCCTGATAAAAACAGCACCGACAGCCGACCACAAATCTGGAGCGCAGATTTACGTCTGACGCCGAATGGAAAATTCCTCTACGTGTCGGAACGTACCAAAAGCACGATTACACTGTTGCGCGTAGAGCCGAAAACGGGTGAACTGAAATACATTACCCGCTATCCGACGGAAACACAGCCGCGCGGTATCCAGATTGATCCAAGCGGTCACTTCCTGATCGCCAGCGGTGAGAAATCGACATCGCTGTCAGTGTATCGCATCAATCAGGACAATGGGGATTTAGTGCGTGTCGGGCAATACCCGACCGGAAAAGGCGCGAACTGGGTCGAAATCGTCAAACTGCCGTAATAGCTGAGCGCGTTAATGAAAAGCGCTCCTTTGTGAAAAAGGAGCGCTCGCCTACGGTGATTATTTCGCGGCTTCGGCGGCGGTTTTCACCCAGCCGTCAAACAATGGCTGGTGGGCTTTAATCCAGCCATCAACATGACGCTCAATATCCTGCTGTGACCCCTGACCTTCGTGCATGCGTAAATTCTGCGCATTCACATCGGCAATCGGCAGCTTCATGATGGAAAACAGCTTCGCCGCGGCAGGATTTTTCTCGGCCCACGCTTTATTGGCCGCAATTCTCATGTTGTTAACCGGGAAGCCATAGTCGGCACCGTTCGCCAGCTTGGTGCTGACGCCTTTCATTTCTCCCGGTTGAGAAGAGAACGGCACCTGTAACCACACCACGTCACGACCCGGCACCAGCACATCGCTGACCCAGTATGGTGTCCAGGTGTAGTACAGAATCGGTTTGCCTTCTTTGTAGCGGGTAATGGTATCGGCGATCATCGCCGCATAGTTGCCCTGATTATGCTCCACCGTATTGGTTAAACCATAGGCAGGAAGGTGGTTATTAATGACCGCTTCACATCCCCAGCCTGGCGTACAGCCCGTCAAATCGGCCTTACCGTCGCCGTTGGTATCAAACAGCTTGGCGATTTTCGGATCTTTTAGCTGCGCAATGTTAGTGATGTGGTATTTCTCAGCGGTTTTCTTATCGATCAGATAACCCTGAGCGGCACCGGAGACATATTCTCCCTGACGATAGAATTTCGCATCCCCGCCAGCGGCTTTATACTGATCGGCGTGCAGTGGATCCCAGTTTACGGCAATGAATGTCGCATCGCCGGAGGCGATAGAGGTATAGGCCACGTTGTAATCCACTTCACGAGGAGGCTGTACGTCATAGCCCAGCTTTTCCAACGCGCGGCTGACCAGCAGCGTCTGGAACGTTTCCTCGGAGATAGTGCTTTGCACCGGAATAACGGAAATGCCTTTACCCGGTTGTGCGGTGTCGGCAGCGTAAATCTGCGTACTCAACAGTGCGGTCGTCAGGGCGGTAGCCCAAAGTGTGGTGTTACGCATCATGATTCCCTCTGTCTTTTTATCGTGCGTTGATTCGTGAATATTGCGGATAAAATGCATAGTGAAGGTCGCCGCTTGCCTGACGCGTGTCAGACAAGCGGGACAAGCATTATTGCTTAATGAAAGGGCGGGTCAGCAAGCCAATCGGGCCGCTGCTATACCAGCTTTGGTTGCCTTTACTGCGGCGATCGCGCCCCAGAGACTGAGTCAGTCGGTCAAGAATAATCGCCAGAATGACAATCCCGACACCGCCGACGGCAGCCAGCCCCATATCCAGACGGCCAATGCCGCGCAGTACCATCTGACCGAGACCACCCACGGCGATCATCGAGGCGATCACCACCATCGACAGCGCCAGCATCAGCGTCTGGTTAACCCCTGCCATGATGGTTGGCATGGCCAGCGGAAGCTGAACTTTAAACAGCATCTGACGCGGGCTGGCACCGAATGACTCCGCCGCTTCGATCAAATCGGCTGGCACCTGACGAATACCCAGAATCGTTAAACGAATAATGGGCGGGAGGGCAAAGATGATGGTCACTACCACTCCCGGTACGTTACCGATCCCGAACAGCATAACGATAGGCACCAGATAGACGAATGCGGGCGTGGTTTGCATGGCATCCAGCAGCGGTCGGATAAACTTCGCGGCCCGTTCGCTACGCGCCAGCCAGATCCCCATGGGTAGCCCGATAAGTACGCAGAAGAACAGTGCGGTGAGCACCAGAGCCAGCGTGATCATCGCCTGCGACCAGGCACCAATGGCACCAATGGCGATCAGCGACAGCAGGGTGGCGACCCCCATACTGAGACTGGACATCTGCCAGGCAAGCAGCGAAAACACCAGAATGGCGATCGGTGCTGGCATCCCCAGCAGAAACTGCTGGAAGCCGCCCAAAATAAAATCGACCGGGACGCGAACGCCCTGAAAAACCGGCCTGAAGTGGAGCACGAGCCAGTCGATCCCGTGTGTGACCCAGCTATCCAACGGGATCAGCGTGTCCTTAAACGGATCGAGCAGGTTGAAATGCTCGGGCGCAGCGGGGGGCGCGCTGTTTAACCAGTCACTGCCGGATTGCACAGCCTGATGCGCGGCATCGGTGGAACCGTCGGGCGTCGGCGCGCTGTTCCAGGCATCACCGCCGCTCGCGGGGGCATCCTGAGCGGATGTGCTGGTCGCCCATGGATCGCTTTGCGGGGCGCTATTCGCTTGATCCGGCGCGGTACTGTGATCGGCTGGCTGACTTTGTGCCGTCGTGGTATCCCACGGATTTGAGGTTGATTTACTCATTGGTCACTCCTTCCTTATCCAGTGCCTGTAGCAACATCCCTTTGGAAATGATGCCAATGTACTCATGATTTTCGCCGACGACAGGAACGGCACAGGGAGCCTGTGCGACCTGAGAAATCAGCTCGTTGAGTGACATATCGGCGGGCACGGGAGCAGGTTCGGGGAGTAACGCCTGTTCCAGCGGCTGCTGTTCTTTCAGCGCCTGCTTCAGTGAATCAATCGAGACGACGCCAATAAAGCGTTTCCCACCTTCCAGCACGTAACCGTAATCACGGTCTTCATCCTGAAGGATTTTCAGCGCAGAGCGCGGCCCCACACCGGGTGTTTTACGAATCAACGTTACCGGGCGACGGCGGGCGATATCTTTGGCGCTAAAGACATGGCTGATATCGACACCGCGGAAAAAGGTGCGCACATAGTCATTGGCGGGGTTATTCAGAATCTCATCGGGTGTACCGACCTGAATCACTTCACCGCCGTGCATAATGGCAATCCGGTCACCGATACGCATCGCCTCATCCAAATCGTGCGAGATAAAGACGATAGTGCGTTGATGACGGGACTGGAGTTTGACCAACTCGTCCTGCATTTCCGTGCGGATCAGTGGATCGAGCGCGGAGAACGCTTCATCCATCAGCAGAATATCGGGGTTATTCGCTAACGCGCGAGCCAGACCGACACGCTGCCGCATCCCGCCGGACAGCTCATCCGGGTAAGAGGCGGCATAGGCTTCAAGACCCACCTGCTGTAAGGCATCCAGCGCTTTTTGCTCACGCTCCGCTTTCGGCACACCAGCGAGTTCCATACCAAACGCGGTGTTGCTGAGAATGTTCAGGTGCGGCATGAGCGCAAAGGATTGGAACACCATACTGATCTTCTTGCGACGGACATCGCGCAGCGCGGTATCGGATATTGCAGAAATATCTTCACCGTCGATCAGCACCTGACCCCGAGTGGGTTCGATCAGACGATTGAGAAGGCGTACCATGGTCGATTTACCGGAACCGGATAATCCCATGATGACAAATATCTCGCCTTCTTCAATGGCCAGACTGGCATCTTTCACCCCAACAGTAAGCCCTGTTTTTTCAAATACCTGATCTTTACTCAGGCCTTTATCAATCAGTTTAAATGCTCTGTCTGGGTGCTCACCAAATATCTTATAAAGATGTTTTACTTCAAGTTTAATTGCCATGAAATTATTGTTTTCCTGTGTCGTTTATAATTCTATAACCTAGCCCTGATAATGATTAAACATAATCTACCCTACCATACTCAGATTCTGAGACAACCCTTTGTTGCCTCAATGGTGTTTCTCGATAGCCCCCTATTTACGATAATTCCAACACGATTATCGCTACGTTATTCTCATGATTTATGTGATCTTTATGATTTTTTATTTGAAGTATAATTCTTTTTATAACAATATCTTACCTGTTTATTATTACGTGTTTAATTAGTGGCTGATATAACCTTTTTTGATTGTGAATACATCACCATTTATAGTGAATTTCACTAATCGAATAATAGGGTAAATAAATCACGATTTTTGGATTATAGACACTCAAATAGACCGACGTGAGTCCATTTTTTACTTATGATAACTGTCGGTATTTTATACACTATAGCAAAGATATAATGGGTGAAATGGTTGTATTAATTTCCATCAATAAATGAGAGTGTTCCGAATAATAGAGTTGTCATTTTTGCATGGATAATGCCATTTGTAAGTCGGTGTGTTGAGTTGTTTTGATAATTGCGAGGCAGTGTCAGAAAGAGAAATAAGGGCATTGTCGAAAAAATGGCAAATGGCGGCGTGTGATGTGATAAAGCGTAAGCTGGCTTCAGGTGAATATGTGCTTGTCGATGGCAAATATGATCTGGCGTCAGTCGCACCTAACCCGGCTGACAATCCGATGATTGACCATTGACACAAGCGCACTGGGCTGCGCTTGTGTTTGTCATTCTTTTTATTACTCGCTCATCAGGCTGACGTGGGCGGCGACAATACGCCAGCCTTCGGGCATTTTGACCCAGGTTTGCATCTGGCGACCGATCTTGGTACTGCCTGTGCGGGTAAATTCCGTACTGGCGACGGCCAGATCATGCCCATAGGTGGTGATGACCGTATTACGCAGGGTTCTGTCCAGACCGGCAGAAGGACGAGCGAGGCGAAAAGCGCGGATTTCCTCAATCCCGTACAGATTTTCCCCCGCGCCGTAGCGCACCGTTTTTTCATCGTGCCAGAACAGTTCATCCAGTACCGCAATATCATTACCGGTTAAGGCTTTTTCGTAGCGATAGAAAGCCTCAGTCACGTCGGCTAGCACATCCGGCTGGTTAATATCCTCAGGTAACATCTTTTCTTTCCTCATAAAGTATAGGTGATTCCCTGCTGCTCCAGCGCCCACGCCGTGCGTAGGCACAGATCCTCACGCCACGGCGCGGCAATAATCTGAATACCTATCGGTAGGCCGCTCGCGGTTGCCACGGGCACCGTCACGACGGGCAAGCCGACGAAAGAGATCGGCTGTGTCAGCATGCCCATGCTGGCGCGAACGGGTAGGTCGGTATTATTAATGTGCATGGTTTCCTGCCCAATCAGTGTGGCGGAGCAGGGTGTCGCGGGGGCGATCAGCAGGTCGGTGTGCTCAAAAAGCGCCAGCGCCTGTTGACGAAAATGGTGGCGAAAGCGCTGAGCCTGCACATACCAGGCGGCGGGGATCATGGCACCTGCCAGCAGGCGTTCGCGAGACAGCGGTTCAAAACGCTCAGGCTGTGTGCGCAAATCTGGCAAATACTGGTTTCCCCCCTCGCTGGCCGACAGAATAAAAGCCGCGCTACGTGCCAGTGTGGCGTCGGTTAGCGTCAAACTGTCCTGTGCGCCCAGCGCTTGTGCGATCTGGCGAACGGCAATTTTTGCCTCCTCGCGACTCCACTCCGAAAAATAGCCCTCCAGCACCGCGTAGCGTAACCCGTCGCTACCCGTTTCCAGGTGTTCGGCGGTGTGCTGCGTTTCCCGTTCAGCCTGAAAACGATCGTACTTATCACGGCCCTGTAAGGCGTCGAAGACTAATGCCAGATCGTCTACGCGGCGTGCCAAGGGGCCAATGTGATCGAGGCTGGCGACAAAGGGGTGGCTACCGTGACGCGATAAACGGCCAAACGTCGGTTTTAGCCCGAAAACCCCGCACAGCGATGAGGGAACACGGATCGAACCATTGGTATCGCTGCCTAATGTAAAGTTAACCAGCCCGGCGGCGACAGCGGCAGCCGATCCCCCAGACGAGCCGCCAGCGATACGCTGTGTGTCGAGTGGATTACGCGTGGGGCCGTAATGGCTGTTTTCGGTGGTAAAGCCGTAGGCATAGGCGTCCATATTCAACATGCCGGACAGTAGCGCGCCTTGATGAGCAAGCTGACGGATGGCAAAAGCATCCTGCGCGGCGGGTGGGCGTTGGCTGAGAAGTTCGGCACCAGCCAGCGTGGTTTCACCGCTAACATCAAACAGATTTTTGACGGCATAAGGCACGCCGGCCAGCGCTGGCAAGGTTTCCCCGCGTTGATGGCATGCATCAATACGCGCAGCCTCTGCCAGCATGCGCTCGCCAGTGATATGGGTGTAGGCATTGAGGGGGGGGTTGGTTTGCTCAATCGCGCTCAGCGCCTGTTGTGCAAGTTCGCTGGCGGAGAACGTGCCAGCCTGCAAACCTTGTTGAATCTGCCGGATAGATAATGATGAGGTTGTTCTGGCCGGTACACTCATAGCGTATACACCCCGGCGATTTCCTGATGTTCATCAAGCGGAAACGCCATCAGCGGCTGTGCCATGGCGTGGATACGGCTGAACTGCACTAAAAGTTCCTGATGTCGTTCCTGACTCAGTGGCAGTGCCAGCAGCGTTTCCATATTCTGAAGATAGGCGGCCAACGTGTCGCTATCGATAGCGGTTGTCGTCATGCGATGTTCTCCCGGTTGATTCATAGTTAGAAGCCTGCTGCGCTGCCGTTGCTGCGTGGGTCGAAAGCCCCTTCCAGCATGCCGTTGGTGTGCCGCACGATGGCACCCGCGTGGCCGACGGTTTCGCTAAAACTGCTCAATAGTTCGACGTCATGACCCAGTTGGCGCAGTGCGTCCACGGTGGCAGGTTTAAAGCGATCTTCGATCTTCAGGGTGTCGGAGGCCTGTCCCCAGGTTCTGCCCAGCAGCCAGCGCGGCGCGGTAATCGCCTGTTGCAGCGGTAGCCCTTGCTGGACGTGGCGGATAAAGAGAGCCGCCTGCGTCTGAGGTTGCCCGTCACCGCCCATCGATCCATAGACCAGGGTTCGGCCATCGGACAAGCGTGCAGCGGCGGGGTTTAAGGTATGAAAAGGCTGTTTACCCGGCTCTAATGCCAGCAGGTGCATCGGATCGAGGCTGAACGAGGCACCGCGGTTTTGCCACAGCACGCCGGTTCCCGGCAGCACAACGCCACTGCCGAACTCATGATAGATACTTTGAATAAAAGAGACGCACAGGCCGCTGCTATCGCACACCCCCATCCACACCGTATCGCCGGGGCCTTTGCCTTCACCCCACGGTGCGGCTTTACGGGTATCGACCTGCCGCGCCAGTGCGCCAAGCGCATCATTTTCCAGCAGCACCTGAACATCCTGCGTCATATGCTTGGGGTCAGTAATGAAGCGGTCACGCAGGCCAAATGCCAGCTTGGTGGATTCGACAATGCGGTGGATCGTCTGGCTATCGTTCAGATCTTCCATGTCCAGATGGTCGGTTATGCCGAGGATCGCGAGCGACACCAGACCTTGCGTGGGTGGCGCAAGATTGTAGATATCGCCTTTGCTATGTTTCAGCACCAGCGGTGTGGTGCGTTTGGCGCGGTAGTTCGCGAGATCGTCAGCCGTCAGCGGCATCCCGAGTTGTGTCATCTGTGCCGATAGTCGCGCGGCGACGGAACCGCGATAAAAGCTGTCCAGCCCTTCAATGCTCAGTGTCGTCAAGGTATCGGCTAAGTCAGACTGGGTGAAGCGACTGCCCGCTCGCGGGACATGCCCCTGCGGCATAAAGAGTTGGCTGAAGGCAGGGGAATCAATCAGTTCATGATAGCGCTGGGTCAGCGCATCCTCTTGCGATTGCGTGACGGGAATGCCGTCTGCCGCATAGCGAATCGCGTCAGACAGTAAACGAGCGAGCGGTAACGGGGTGCCGCCTAGCTCCTGTGAAAACGTCAGTGCTTCTTGCCAGCCGCCGACGGTGCCCGCGACCGTCAGCGCTGCTTTGGGGCCGCGATGGGGAATGCGGCTTTCCCCTTCATATAGCGCACGGCAGGCCAGCGATCCTGCGGCACCGCTGGCGTCGATGGCGATGGGGTCGCCGTGTGGCGGCACAATCAGCCAGAAGCCGTCGCCGCCGATCCCGTTCATATGTGGATACACCACGGCGATGGTTGCCGCGGCTGCCACCATGGCTTCGATGGCGTTTCCGCCTTCGCGCAGAATCGCCAATGCGCTGGCACTGGCTAAATGATGAGGAGCCACCGCCATGCCCAGCGGGGCGGTATTACTTTGCATCATTTCAGGATTCCTTTTTTATGTAGGGTCAGTGTGAGGTGTTCCATTAACCCTAGCTATAAGCAAACGGCGTTCCAGTTTTTTCATGCGATAGGAAAGTCGATATTCGTACTCGACGGGGTATCTGTATCATCCTGACCATCCTGTGCTATGTTCTGCGCAATGAAACAAATGTTACAGCAAGCGCAATGGACGAGAGACGATGATGCAAATAGATGAACGATTACGGGATCGTTATAGCGAGCTTTCACCGCAGGAACAGCGTGTCGCGGATTTCATCTTCGATCATTTTGACGATTTGATTAGCTATAACAGCGCCGAGCTGGCGCGGCTGAGCGGGGTTTCTAAAGCGACCGTCAGCCGCTTGTTCAAACGCCTGGGCTACCCCAGCTACCGCGACATGCGCGATGAGTTAAGAACGCTGCGCCAGAGCGGGATGCCGCTGGCGGATAACCGTGATGCCGTGCAGGGGAATACGCTGCTGGCGCGGCATTACAAGCAGGAAATGGCGAATCTGACCCAGTGGATTAGCCAGATTGATCCGGTACAGTTTGGTGCCGTGATTCAGGCGCTGATGCAGGCGCAGCGCCTGTGTCTGGTTGGGCTACGCAATAGCTATCCGGTGGCGCTGCACCTGCGCCAACAACTGCTCCAGATTCGTCAACAGGTCACGCTGCTGGCGCAGCCGGGGCAGACCCTTTCCGAAGAACTGGTCGATCTCACGGTTCAGGATGTCGTGATTGTGGTGGCTTTTCGCCGCCGTCCACGCCTGATTCAGCCGCTATTGGCACAATTGCAACAGCGTGACGTGCCTGTGCTGTTATTGTGTGAACCTCAGGTCAATACGCTGATGACGCTGGCAACCTGGTCATTATGCGTCCCGTTGGACAGTGTCTCGGCGTTTGACAGCTATGCCTCCGCCATGAGTCTGGTGAATGTGATCAGCAACGCGTTGCTACATGAGATGCTGCGTGACGGACGCCAGCGCATTCACCAGATCGCGGATCTTTATGGTGAACTGGATGAGCTAGAACAACGATAATGGTGCATTGAGATGGTGCTTATGCACTAATTTGATGCGACGTGTTTGATGTTTGGTACTCTTCTGATGCCCTTATGTGTCATGCCGTCATGTGGGTCTGTCATATAGTCATGCAGATCGTTTCGGGCGTGATAGCACCGGATTATTTTTGTGACACAGCGCCACGCCCGACATAGGGCAGCTCAAACGCCGCTTGCCCTATGAACCCAGGCTTTTTGCGAGGAATCACGCCGCTTCGCGGTACCTTCGGCGTTCATGCCCGCAACCCGGACCGCCAGCGACGCGCTCCCGACGCGGCGCTGACTTTCGCGGCGTCCATGCCGCTCATCCGGCGGTCATGCTCACCTCAGCGTAATTCTTGACGCGAATAACGTATAAAGACCATAAGGTTCAGCCCTGAGTATTACGCGCGACATTTTTCACCGATATCGCATATCCATCCTGTGGTTTAAAAAAACGCTCAGATCCCTCATCATCAATAGCGCAAAAGCGCAAATATAATCTGGCACACTCCTTGCTTACTATCTGTAACGATAGTTTCAATAATTGCTTTTAAAGAATCTTTCGTTTCAATTACACTAACCGGGGGCAGAGACGATGTTGATCAATAAACTGGGCATCAAAAAAGGGTTACTGGCGATGATGGGCGCGGCAATGTTACTGGTTCAGGCCGGTAGCGCAATGGCCGATCAGTTGCAGGATATCGAGAAGCGTGGCGTGTTGCGCGTTGCAGTGCCGCAGGATTTCCCACCGTTTGGATCGGTAGGCACGGATCTGCAACCGCAAGGGTATGACATCGATATCGCCCGCTATCTGGCGAAAGAGATGAAACTAAAGTTGCAACTGGTTCCGGTAACCAGCGCTAACCGCGTGCCGTATCTGCAAACCAACAAAGTCGATCTGGTGATCTCCAGTCTGGGCAAAAATGCCGAGCGTGAAAAAGTGATCGATTTTAGTCGCGCTTATGCGCCGTTCTTTCTCGGTGTATTTGGGCCAAAAGATAGCACGCTGACGTCGTCTGATGCGCTGGAAGGTAAAAGTATTGGCGTGACGCGTGGTGCGGTAGAAGACATGGTGCTGACGGATGTCGCGCCGAAAGCTGCACAGATTAAGCGCTACGAAGATAACAACACCACGCTGTCGGCCTATCTGTCCGGGCAAGTGGAATATGTTGCCACCGGTAACCTGGTGGTTGCCGCGATTGCTGAACAGAACCCGGCTAAAGCACCGGTAGCGAAGTTTATGCTGAAAGATTCGCCGTGCTACATCGGGCTGAAGAAGGATGAGCCAGCGCTGAAAGCGAAAGTCGATGCGTTGATCGAACAGGCGCTGAAAGACAATACGCTCAACGGCCTGTCGGAAAAATGGCTGAAAGCGCCGCTGCCAGACAGCATCAAAGCATAACGGGAGCCTGCCATGACTTATCAGCTTAATTTTTCCGCGCTGTTGCCGTTCTGGCCCGAACTGCTGGCGGGGCTGTGGGTCACGATTGAGCTGACGGTAATGGCAACCCTCGGCGGTATTGCCATCGGTATCTGTGGGGCGGCCTTGCGTTGCGGCAAGCCCACCCTGCTGAGCCGGCTGTGGGGCGTTTATGTCGAACTCATCCGCAATACGCCGTTTGTGGTGCAACTGTTCTTTATCGTGTTCGGCTTGCCGAGTCTGGGCTGGAAACTGACTGCCGGGCAGGCTGCGCTGCTGGCAATGTTGATTAACCTTGGCGCGTACAGCACCGAGATTATCCGTGCCGGAATTCAGGTGACGCCGAAAGGCCAGTGGGAAGCCGCTCGCGTGCTGGGGTTGACGCGAGTGCAGACGTTTCTGCGCGTGATCCTGCCGCCTGCGCTCCAGCGGATTTATCCGGCGCTGGTCAGCCAGTGCATCATCGTCATGCTGGGATCGTCGGTGGTGTCGCAGGTTTCTTATGAAGAACTGACCTTTGCTGCCAACCTGATTCAATCCCGTACCTTTTTGAGCTTTGAAGTGTATCTGGCCACCACGCTGTGTTATCTGGCGCTGTCTGTCCTGATGCGGCAACTCTTACTGCTGGCAGGACGGCGCTTTCTGGGGAGTCAGTCATGATGACATTTACCGACTGGGATATTGTGCGCAATCTGCTGCTGGCGGCGCGCTGGACGCTGCTGCTGTCGCTGACGGCCTTTATCGGCGGCGCGTTGGTGACGTTTCCGCTCATGCTGTTGCGGCTGAGTAAGCGCAAATGGCCAACACGTTTCGTTCAACTGTATTCCGAACTGTTTCAGGGGACGCCGCTGCTGATGCAACTGTTCCTCGCGTTTTTTGGTCTGGCGCTGTTCGGCATCGATGTCAGCCCCTGGGCGGCAGCGGCACTGGCGCTGACCCTATTTACCAGCGCCTTTCTGGTGGATATCTGGTGCGGCAGCGTAGAAGCGTTGCCGAAAGGGCAGTGGGAAGCCTCGCGCTGCCTCGGGCTGGATTTCGGCCAGACGCTCTATCGGGTGATTGCGCCACAGGCGATGCGTATCGCCATTGCACCTACTGTGGGTTTTTCCGTGCAGGTGATTAAAGGCACCGCGTTAGCGTCGATTATCGGGTTCGTCGAACTGACCAAAGCGGGCACCATGCTGAATAACGTGACCTATCAGCCGTTTAAAGTGTTTGGATTGGTGGCGCTGGGCTACTTCCTGATGTGCTATCCGCTCTCTTACTACAGCCGCTATCTGGAGAAGAAATTCAATGCCGCTCATCACCATTAATCAGGTTCAAAAATACTACGGTCAAAACCATGTCCTGAAAGGCGTGGATCTGGATATTGAAATGGGCGAAGTCATTTCGATCATCGGGCGCAGCGGCTCTGGTAAGAGCACGCTACTGCGCTGCATGAACGGGCTGGAAGGCTATCAGGATGGCAGCATTAAGCTGGGCGGGATGACGGTCACCGACAGGGATTCTCAGGCGCGGGAAATCAGCCGTTCGGTCGGCATGGTATTCCAGAACTTCAATCTGTTCCCGCACATGACGGCGCTGGAAAATGTGATGCTGGCACCGCGCCGCGTGCTGGGGAAAAGCGCGGCGGAATGCCGTGAACTTGGCGAGCAGATGCTTAACAAGGTCGGGCTGGGCGAACGCCTGCACTACTATCCCGCCAATTTGTCGGGCGGCCAACAGCAGCGCGTCGCGATTGCCCGTGCATTGGCGATGAACCCCAAAGTCCTGCTGTGTGACGAAATTACCTCGGCACTCGATCCTGAATTAGTCGGTGAAGTGTTGAAGGTGCTGGAACAGCTTGCCGCAGAAGGCATGACGCTGATTCTGGTGACGCATGAAATGAATTTTGCCCGTGAAGTGGGCGACCGCGTGGTGTTTATGCATCAGGGCACCGTCTGGGAACAGGGCGACAGCAAAACGCTGTTTGCCAACCCGCAGACGCCGGAATTGAAACAGTTTATCGCCTCCGTCCGAGGACTGTCAGAAGCGTAATGAGCCTCTTTGCAAGGGGATGAGAAACAAGAATGTGGAGCCTATAACCATGAACAGCGAACTGTACGCGCAAATTAATCCTCCTCATCGCTTATTGATGGGGCCGGGGCCAATCAATGCCGATCCGCGCGTATTACGGGCTATGGCCAGCCAACTGGTTGGTCAGTATGACCCCGCGATGACGAACTACATGAATCAGGTCATGGCGCTCTATCGTCAGCTTTTTCGCACGGAAAACCGCTGGACGATGCTGGTGGATGGCACCTCGCGTGCGGGGATCGAAGCCATTCTGCTGTCGGCGATCCGCCCCGGCGATAAGGTGCTGGTGCCGGTGTTTGGTCGTTTTGGTCATCTACTGTGTGAGATAGCCCGCCGCTGCCGTGCTGAGGTTCATACCATCGAAGTACCGTGGGGTGAGGTGTTCTCGCCAGACCAAATCGAAGAAGCGATCAAGGCGGTACGCCCGCGTCTGTTGCTGACGGTGCAGGGCGACACCTCGACGACCATGCTGCAACCGCTGGAAGAACTGGGTGAGATTTGCCGCCGTCATGGCGTGCTGTTTTATACCGATGCCACCGCCTCTTTTGGCGGTAATCCGCTGGAAACGGATAAATGGGGGTTGGATGCGGTTTCCGCCGGATTGCAGAAGTGCCTCGGCGGGCCGTCCGGTAGTTCACCGATCACGCTGAGCGCACAGATGGAAGCGGTGATCCGCCGCCGTAAATGCGTCGAGCAGGGGATCCGCACGGATGCCCATCAGGACGGTGACGACGAGATGATCTATTCCAACTATTTCGATCTCGGCATGGTGATGGATTATTGGGGGCCGGAACGCCTCAATCACCATACGGAGGCGACGAGTATGCTGTTCGCCGCTCGCGAATGTGCGCGGGTGATCCTCGAAGAAGGGCTGGATCGCAGCATTGCCCGCCATGCGCTGCATGGTAATGCGCTGGTGGCGGGGATTCAGGGAATGGGGCTGGAAACCTTTGGCAATCTTCAACACAAAATGAATAACGTGCTGGGCGTGGTGATCCCTGACGGTGTCCACGGCGAGCAGGTACGTAAGCTGCTGCTGGAAGATTTCGCCATTGAGATTGGCACCTCGTTTGGCCCGCTTCAGGGCAAAATCTGGCGTATCGGCACAATGGGTTATAACGCACGCAAAGACTGTGTGATGCAAACGTTGACGGCGCTGGAAGCGGTACTGAATCGCCTGGGCTTCCGCACAGTACAGGGTGAGGCCTTGCAGGCCGCGTGGAACAGCTACGCCGCGAACGAGGAGCGTGCATGAGTGAACCTCTACTCTCACCTGCTGCTGCACAGGCTGCGGCTGAACAAATTATGCTGCGCTGTGATGCCTTGGCAGAAATCAGCGAAACCCCCGGTCAACTGACTCGCGTTTATCTGTCGCTGGAGCACCTGCGTGCCAACGCGCGGGTAGCGGAATGGATGCGTGAGGCTGGCATGAACGTCTGGCAGGACAGCGTGGGCAATATTTGTGGTCGTTATGAAGCTCTCACGCCGGATGCGCCAGCGCTGCTGCTCGGTTCGCATCTGGATACGGTGCGCAATGCCGGACGATACGATGGCATGTTGGGCGTATTGACGGCGATTGAAGTGGTGCGCGCTTTTCACCTACAGAGCATTCGTTTGCCTGTGGCGCTGGAGATTGTCGGTTTCGGTGATGAAGAAGGCACACGCTTTGGCATTACGCTGCTGGGGAGTCGGGGATTGACGGGCTCCTGGCCGGAAAGCTGGCTGGATTGTCAGGATGCTGAAGGCACCAGCGTGGCACAGGCGTTGACCATTGCCGGGCTGGATCCGCTTCAGATCGCGGAAGCGGCGCGCCCGGTTAGCGATATTGCCGCCTATCTGGAATTACATATCGAACAGGGGCCGTGTCTGGAACAGCAGGATCTGGCGCTGGGGGTCGTGACGGCAATCAACGGTGCGCGACGGCTCAATTGTACCTTCATCGGTCTGGCAGGGCATGCCGGGACGGTGCCGATGACGCAGCGGCAGGATGCGCTGGCGGCGGCGGCAGACTGGATGGCGCAGGCAGAACGTATAACGCGGGAAAGCGATCCTCATCTGGTCGCCACGTTTGGCACGTTGCAGTGTTTGCCGGGCGCAGCGAATGTCATCCCCGGTGAGGTGAGAATGACGTTGGATATTCGCGGGCCAGAAGATGCACCGCTGGATGCGCTACTGGAGAAACTTTTGACGCTGGGACGGGATATCGCGCACCAGCGCGGCTGCCAGTTCAGTGCCGAAGAGTATTATCGTATTGCGGCAACCCGCTGCGACCCGGCATTGCAGTCGAGATTAAACGAGGCTGTGACGCAGATTCAGGGGAAAACGCTGCTGCTGCCAAGCGGTGCAGGACATGACGCCATTGCGATTGCCGAACGCTGGCCGGTAGCCATGCTGTTTGTTCGCTGCCGTGGCGGTATCAGTCACCATCCCGATGAATCTGTTATTACCGCGGATGTGGCGTTGGCGCTACAGGCGTTCTATCAGGCGGTGCGCCAATACGCGCCTGTACAGTAACGCCCCCTACAGCGTAAACCGATCGGCGTCGCGCCAGGCGGGGAAGGATTCCCGGTAGCTTTGTAGCGCTTCCAGCGACAGCTCGGCGTCCAGACAGGCGGGTTGGTTGGGGGTGGCAGAGGCCAGAATTTCCCCTTGCGGATTAATAATCAGGCTGTCACCACGGTAGCTGTGACCGTTGCCGTCGGTGCCGACGCGGTTACAGCCAGCGACATAGGCCTGATTTTCAATTGCGCGTGCCGCCAGCAGCGTCTGCCAGTGGGCGGCGCGTGGTGCTGGCCAGTTGGCAACATACAGCGCCAGATCGTAATCCTGACGGTTGCGCGACCAGACTGGGAAACGCAGGTCGTAGCAGATCATCGGGCAGATGCGCCAGCCGCGCCACTCGATGATGAGCCGTTCTGTACCTGCCTGATAGTGCTGGTGTTCATCCGCCATGCGGAACAGGTGGCGTTTATCGTAGTGGTACACCTCGCCATGCGGATCGACCAGCAGGAAACGGTTTACCGCGCCTTTTGGTGTATTCACCGCGACGCTGCCGCCGATCAGTGCATTGGTTTTTTGCGCCCACTGGTGCAGCCACGCTTCTACTATGGCCTGATCCAGACTGCCTTTGGCGGCTTCCATCGCAAAACCGGTAGTGAACATCTCCGGCAGTACGATCACATCTCGTTCGCTCATCTTCACCAATAAGGTGTCGAAGTGGCGCAGATTGGCTTCCCCATCGCGCCACACCAGCGGTTGTTGCAGCAATGACATCGTTAAAGTCGACATAAACGCTCCGCAGCGGCATCCAACGTGGCTTCCTGTTTGGCAAAGCATAGTCGAATCAACGTATGGGGGAACGGGTCGGCGCAAAAGACGGACAGCGGAATGGCGGCCACGCCAACATGTTCGGTCAGCCAGCGGCAGAAGCTGACATCGTCCAGATCGGAAATCGCCCGATAGTCTGCCAGCAGGAAGTAAGTCCCTTCGCAGGGCAGAATCTCGAAACGGCTACCCGCCAGCGCATTGATGAAGCGATCGCGTTTGGCGCGGTAAAAAGCGGGCAGTTCACGCCAGTGTTGCGGCTGTTCACGCAACATATCGGCAATGGCGAACTGCGCGGGCGTGTTCACTGAGAACGTCAGATACTGGTGAACCTTCCGTACTTCAGCGCTTAGCAGCGCAGGTGCGACACAGTAGCCGACTTTCCAACCGGTCATATGGAAGGTTTTACCAAACGATGAGACGGCGATGGCGCGCTGGCGCAGTGACGGGTGTGCCAGCACGCTAGCGTGTCCTTCACTGTCGAAACAGATGTGCTCGTAGACTTCATCGCTCAGCACGAAAATGTCACGCGTGGCAATCGCCTGCCACAGTTGCTCAAGATCCGCTTTCGGCCAGACGGTCGCAGAGGGGTTATGTGGTGTATTGATAATCACCAGCCGGGTGCGATCGCTCAGCACGTCGGCAAAATGTGACCAGTCCACGCGAAATGCGGGCGGCTGCAACGCGATGCGCTTGAGCACGCCACCCGCCAGCGTAACGGCAGGCGCATAGCTGTCATAGCTGGGATCGAAACAGATCACTTCATCACCGGGACGTACCAGCGCCGCAATGGCGGCAAACAGCGCTTCGGTTGCCCCGGCGGTCACGGTCACTTCGCTATCGGCATCCGGTCGCCAGCCGTACAGCTCTGCGGTTTTTTCGGCAATCACCTGACGCAGCGGCGCGACGCCAGTCATCGGCGCATATTGGTTGGCCCCCTGACTAACGTGATACGCCAACCGTTGTTGTAAATAGTCGGGGCCATCAAAATCAGGGAAACCTTGTGATAGATTGATCGCCTGATGTTGCTGAGCCAGTGCGCTCATTTGGGTAAAAATCGTGGTGCCCAGCGAAGGCAGTTTACTGTCGGGGATTAGCGCGGCGCTCATAGCGGATAGGACTCCTGCAAGCCTGTATTGCTTGGTAATATAACATGCTGCTAGTATTTGGCAATCAAGACGCTTGGACGTTTAAACGGCTAAATTCTTTTGCGTACTAAGACATAACCAAAAGTTCTACGTCGGTAGAAAACTAGACCAGAAACAGGAAGCCTCATGACGGAAAATCAACAATTGACGGCGCTGCTTGCGGCCTGCCACTGGATCGGCGAAAAGGGCTGGTGTCCGGCGACGGGCGGTAACATGTCCGTGCGCCTCGATGAAGCGAACTGTCTGATTACCGAATCGGGTAAAGACAAAGGCAGCCTTCAGGCAGAGGATTTCCTGCTGGTGGAGATTGCCACAAACCATGTGCCGAGCGGCCGCACGCCGTCGGCGGAAACCGGGCTACACACGCTGCTGTATCGTCGTGAACCAACGATTGGCGCGGTGCTGCACACGCACTCGGTGAACGCGACGGTGTTGTCTCGGGTAGAGAAGGGTGCCGAACTGGTGCTGCACGGCTATGAAATGCAAAAGTCGCTGGCGGGGCAGACCACCCATTTGGATCGCGTGGCGATCCCGATTTTCGATAACGAGCAGGATATTCCGGCGCTGGCGCAGCGGGTCACCGAGTACGCCAGCCACACGCCGCTACGTTACGGCTTTCTGGTGCGTGGCCACGGTCTTTACTGCTGGGGGGCGACGGTGAAAGACGCGCGTCGTCATCTGGAAGGGCTGGAGTTCCTGTTCCAGTGCGAATTACAACGCCGGCTGCTGGAGGCAAAAGCATGATTAAGGCCATTGTGACCGATATTGAAGGCACCACCAGCGATATCCGCTTTGTTCACCGCGTGCTGTTTCCTTATGCGCGTGAGCGTCTGGCGGATACGGTGCGACAGCATGACCGCGATCCTGAGATCGCGCAGGCGCTGAACGCGTTGCGTCAGGAACTGGGTCAGCCTGAGGCGGATAACGATACGCTGATTACTGCACTGAACCAGTTTATGGATGAAGACCGTAAATCCACCGCGCTGAAATTGCTACAAGGCATTATCTGGCGCGTGGGCTACCGTCACGGTGATTTTCAGGGGCATCTGTACCCTGAAGTCGCCGCGCAGCTTGCCGCATGGCAGCAGCAGGGCATTCGCCTGTATGTTTACTCGTCAGGTTCGGTAGAAGCGCAGCAGTTGCTATTTGGTTACAGCAACGCGGGGGATCTGCGCCCGCTGTTCAGCGACTATTTCGATACCCGCGTCGGGGCGAAGCGCGAGACTGAGGCGTATCGCACGATTGCGCATGCCATCGGGCTACCTGCTGAACAACTGCTGTTTCTGTCGGATATTCGTCAGGAACTGGATGCCGCGCAGGAGGCTGGCTGGCACACCTGTCAGCTTATTCGTGATGACGCGGATAACCTAAGCCGTCACCGTCAGGTGGCACGTTTTGACCAGATCGACTTACCGGAGTATGCCCAATGAGTGGATTAACCATTTTTAGTGACAGCGATGCAGGCCAGCCGATTTGGCAAAGTCAGGATGCCGATGCGATCCAGAAGCAACTGAACGAGATCGGCGTACGTTTTGAACGCTGGGAAGCCAGCCAGAAACTGAGCGATGTGCCGTCGTCTGAAGAGGTGCTGGCGGCTTATCAGCATGAAATTGATAAGCTGGTGGCAGAAAAAGGCTATCAGAGCTGGGATGTGATCAGCATGCGGTCGGATAACCCACAGCGTGCTGAACTGCGCACCAAGTTTTTATCCGAGCATGTCCACCACGAAGATGAAGTGCGCTTTTTTGTGGAAGGCGCGGGGCTGTTTTGCCTGCACCTGAACGGCAAGATTTACCAGATCCTGTGTGAAAAGAACGATCTGCTGTCCGTCCCCGCAGGCACGGCGCACTGGTTTGATATGGGGCCGGAGCCGCATTTCACCGCTATCCGCCTGTTTGATAACCCGGAAGGTTGGGTCGCGCATTTTACCGGCGATAAGATCGCGGATGCGTATCCGAAACTGGAACGTTAACGGAGTGGTCTCGTGCGCGGTGGGGGCTGAGAACGTGATGGATGAATCATCGTCTATGCCATGCCGCGCTGAATGTGTTTTTCTGGCGTCGTAATTGGATCGCAACCTGTGGGCATGATGCTGCTGTTACTGCATCGTGCTCCAGATCATTTTCTTGTCGAAAGTGGTGACGTGAGTCGAACCCGCTCCTATCGATAGTGCGGTTGATACCACGCAAACGGTCAATAAGCTATGCCGCCGCGGCTTCCCTTGCAGTTGTAAACGGGGTGTTATTCCATTACGGAACTTGTCATTCCAATTCGGCATTTCATAAGTGCTCTATCTGCACCGTATAGTCTTATTATCTATTTTTTTGCTTAGTTAAGGCGATTGTGAACTATCTCCCTATATTTGCCGATCTTCGTCAGCGTCCGGTACTGGTTGTTGGCGGTGGCGAGGTTGCTACCCGCAAAATCGATCTACTGCAACGCGCGGGTGCGGAGATAAAAATTGTCGCGCAAACGCTGGCGGAACCGTTGGTTGCGCAGCATCAGGCGGGTCAGGTTGACTGGCTGGCGCAATCTTTTACGCCAGAACTGTTATCCGGCGTGTTTTTGGTGATTGCCGCCACGGACGACGCCGAACTGAATGCGATGGTGTTTGCAGAGGCGAACCGGCGTCATTTGCTGGTGAACGTGGTGGACGATCAGCCCAAGTGCTCGTTTATTTTCCCCTCGATTGTTGATCGTTCTCCGCTGGTGGTGGCGATTTCCTCCGGGGGTCAGGCTCCCGTGCTGGCGCGTCTGCTGCGTGAAAAGCTGGAATCATTACTTCCCGCCAGTTTGGGCACGATGGCGAACATCGCCGGAAGCTGGCGTGACAGAATTAAAACCCGACTGCATTCGATGTCGGCACGTCGTCGTTTTTGGGAGCGGCTGTTTGTCGGGCGCTTTGCGTCGCTGGTTTCTGCCGGGCAATTGGCGCAGGCCGAAGACGAATTACAACAACAGCTTACGCTCCAACAAGAGGAACAACAGCAGCCTGCCGCGACACGCGGTGAGGTCGCGCTGGTTGGCGCAGGCCCCGGCGATGCCGGATTGCTGACGCTGCGTGGGTTACAGGTGATGCAACAGGCGGATGTGGTGCTATATGATCATCTGGTCAGCGCCGATGTGCTGGATCTGGTGCGCCGTGATGCCGAACGTATCTGCGTCGGGAAACGCGCCAGCGCGCATTCGTTGCCGCAGGATGAGATTAACCAGCTACTGGTGACGCTGGCGCAGGAAGGTAAGCGGGTAGTGCGTTTGAAAGGCGGCGACCCCTTCATTTTTGGCCGCGGTGGTGAAGAACTGCAAGCGGTGGCGCAGGCCGGGATTTCGTTTCAGGTGGTGCCCGGCGTCACGGCGGCGGCAGGCGTGACGGCGTATGCGGGGATTCCGTTAACGCACCGTGATTATGCACAGAGCGTGACTTTCATTACTGGACATTGTCGCCCAGACGGTGACGCGCTGGACTGGTCAACGCTAGCGCGTGAGCGTCAGACGTTGGCGATTTATATGGGAACGATGAAGGCCGCGGAGATTGCGCAGCAGCTTATCGCGCACGGTCGCTCATCACAGACCCCTGTCGCGGTAATCAGCCGCGGCACCCGACACGATCAGTTGGTACAAATTGGTACGCTGCAAGAGTTAGAACATTTGGCACGGCACGCGCCAACCCCGGCGCTGCTGGTAATTGGCGAGGTGGTGGATTTACATCATCAGATTGCCTGGTTTGGTCAGACACCGCCGACGGTGCCGCAAGATAGCCGCCCAGCGGTAGTAAACTTGGCTTAAGGAAAGGGTATGGACGAGAAACGACTCACGCATTTACGGCAGCTTGAAGCCGAAAGCATTCACATCATCCGCGAAGTGGCGGCCGAGTTTAGTAACCCGGTGATGATGTATTCCATCGGCAAAGACTCTTCCGTGATGCTGCACCTGGCGCGCAAAGCGTTCTATCCGGGATCGCTGCCTTTCCCGCTGCTGCACGTTGATACCGGCTGGAAATTTCGTGAAATGTACGAATTCCGTGATCGTACGGCGAAAGCCTATGGCTGTGAACTGCTGGTGCACCGTAACCCGCAGGGTGAAGCGTTGGGGATTAACCCGTTTGTACACGGCAGCGCCAAGCACACCGACATCATGAAAACTGAAGGGTTGAAGCAGGCGCTGGATAAATACGGTTTTGATGCCGCCTTTGGCGGGGCGCGTCGCGATGAAGAAAAATCGCGTGCCAAAGAGCGTATTTACTCCTTCCGTGACCGCTTCCATCGCTGGGATCCGAAGAACCAGCGCCCGGAACTGTGGCATAACTACAATGGTCAGATTAACAAAGGCGAAAGTATTCGCGTTTTCCCGCTCTCCAACTGGACCGAGCTGGATATCTGGCAATACATCTATCTGGAAAACATCGAGATTGTCCCGCTTTATCTGGCGGCACCGCGTCCGGTACTGGAGCGCGATGGTATGTTGCTGATGGTGGACGATGACCGCATCGACCTGCAACCGGACGAAGTGATCGAACAACGCATGGTGCGTTTCCGCACGCTGGGCTGTTGGCCGTTGACGGGCGCGGTGGCATCGGAGGCGAAAACGTTGCCGGAAATCATCGAAGAGATGTTGGTTTCCACCACCAGTGAGCGTCAGGGAAGGGTAATTGACCGCGATCAGGCCGGTTCAATGGAGCTGAAAAAGCGTCAAGGGTATTTCTGAGGAATCGTCGAATGAGTCAAATTTCGTTAAAAGACACTGCGGCTGAGAAAGATGCCGTCGTTATTAACCAGGCGATTGCACAGCAGATCGCCGAGCAGGGCGGTGTAGAAGCGTATTTACACGCGCAGCAGAATAAAACGTTACTGCGTTTTCTGACCTGTGGCAGCGTTGACGATGGAAAAAGTACGCTGATTGGCCGTTTGCTACACGATACGCGTCAGATTTATGAAGATCAGCTCAGCACACTGCACAATGACAGCAAGCGTATTGGCACTCAGGGCGAAAAGCTGGATCTGGCACTGCTGGTCGATGGGCTTCAGGCTGAGCGTGAACAGGGCATCACCATTGATGTGGCTTATCGCTACTTCTCGACGGAAAAACGCAAATTTATCATCGCCGATACGCCGGGACATGAGCAATACACGCGCAATATGGCAACGGGGGCATCCACCTGCGAGCTGGCGATTTTGTTGATCGATGCGCGTAAAGGCGTGTTGGATCAAACCCGTCGTCACAGTTTTATTGCGACCCTGCTGGGGATCCGCGATCTGGTGGTAGCGGTGAACAAAATGGATCTGGTGGATTATCAGCAAACGGTGTTTGAGCAGTTTAAGCAGGATTATCTGGATTTTGCCCAGCAGTTGCCTGCCGACTTGAACATCACTTTTGTGCCGATTTCTGCACTGGATGGTGACAATGTTGCGACGCCGAGTACGACGATGGACTGGTATACCGGGCCGACGCTGCTGGACGTGCTGGAAACGGTCAATGTGGCACAGCGTACGCTGGAACAGCCGATGCGTTTCCCTGTGCAATATGTTAACCGTCCGAATCTGGATTTCCGCGGCTACGCGGGAACGCTGGCATCCGGCATTATCCGCGTCGGACAACGCGTTAAAGTGCTGCCGTCCGGCGTGGAATCCACCATCAGCCGCATTGTGACCTTTGACGGCGATTTACCGCAGGCACAGGCGGGTGAGGCGATCACGCTGGTGCTGGCGGATGAAGTGGATATCAGTCGCGGCGATCTGCTGGTTGATAGCAGCGAATCGCTGAAATCAGTACAGCATGCGTTAGTTGACGTCGTCTGGATGGCAGAACAACCGCTGGTGCCGGGACAAAGCTACGACATCAAAATTGGTGGTAAGAAGACGCGCGCTCGGGTCGAGAACATTCATTATCAGGTTGAGATCAATACGTTGACGCAGCGCGTCGCGGAAAGTCTGCCGCTGAATGGTATTGGTTCGGTTGAACTGGTTTTTGATGAACCGCTGGTGCTGGATAATTACCAGAATAACGCCGTGACAGGTGGGATGATCTTTATCGATCGTCTGAGTAATGTCACGGTAGGCGCGGGTCTGGTACGCGAACCTATCGAACAGGTGTATCAGGAACCGGGCGCGTACAGCGCGTTTGAACTGGAACTGAATGCATTAGTTCGCCGCCACTTCCCGCATTGGGGTGCGCGCGACCTGCTGGGAGGCAAATAACGTGTCTTTACGCCACTCGCCGACTGACGATAACGTCGTTTGGCATGCGCACGATGTCACCCGTGAGTCGCGCGAGAAATTACATGGTCATCAGGGCGTCGTTATCTGGTTTACCGGGTTGTCTGGATCCGGTAAATCCACGCTGGCGGGGGCGCTGGAGCAGGCATTACACCAGCGTGGCGTCAGCACCTACCTGCTGGATGGCGACAACGTTCGGCACGGTTTGTGTCGGGATTTAGACTTCACCGACGATGATCGACGTGAGAACATCCGCCGCGTGGGTGAAGTCGCCAAACTAATGGTGGATGCGGGTCTGGTGGTGTTGACT
This sequence comes from Pectobacterium fontis, assembly GCF_000803215.1. GTDB lineage: Bacteria > Pseudomonadota > Gammaproteobacteria > Enterobacterales > Enterobacteriaceae > Pectobacterium > Pectobacterium fontis. Next base: position 16,064 of record NZ_JSXC01000039.1, on the reverse strand, counting down.
GCATTTATTTCGCCGCACCGCGCCGAGCGCAAAATGGTGCAGGATTTACTGGGCGAAGGGCAGTTCATCGAAGTCTTCGTCGATACGCCGTTAGCGATCTGTGAAGCGCGCGATCCTAAGGGGCTGTATAAAAAAGCCCGTGCGGGAGAGTTGCGTAATTTCACCGGGATCGACTCCGTGTACGAAGCGCCGGAAGCGCCGGATAGCCACCTGGATGGCGAACAATTCGTAACAAATTTGACCAGCCAATTGTTAGATCTGCTTGGTAAGCGAGCTATTATCAAGCTCTGATGTCCCCGCTTTTTTCACCGCGCGGTTGGGTGATGCAGGGGAAGAATGGGAAAGATTATGCAAAATGCCACGCAGTTAACGATTAGCAAGACTCGGCCAGTACAAGACGAGGATGACAGCGTTTCCTACCTGTTTATGGGAGCGGTGACGGGGTTTTCCTCCTATTGGTTGGCCTTTAGCATCCCTTTTCTGGTATACGGCTCCAATTCCACGTTTTTCTTCATGCTCTACACCTGGCCGTTCTTTCTGGCGTTGATGCCGTTTTCGGTGCTGGTTGGCGTCGGGTTTAGCTTTTTGCTAAGAGGCTATCTTTTTTATACGCTTTTGGCGACAGGGTTGTCGGTGATCTGTTTGTTCTGGCTGGTTTTTTCTTTCCTTACGGGGTGGTAAAAGAGAAAGGCTGCCAGCGCGGAAAACGCTGACAGCCCGTGGTTTAGCGTATTTATAGTATCTTGCTTAGGAAAGCCTGCGTGCGCGGGCTACTTGGTTGTGTAAAGATCGCCTCTGGCGTGCCCTGTTCCTGAATGATCCCCTGATCGATAAAGATCACCCTATCCGCTACTTCTCGGGCAAAGGCCATTTCATGGGTTACGATGACCATCGTCATGCCTTCATTCGCCAGCGTTTTCATGACGGCCAGAACTTCGCCAACCAGTTCAGGATCCAGTGCGGAGGTCGGTTCATCAAACAACATGATCGCAGGTTCCATTGCTAACGCGCGGGCAATGGCGACACGCTGCTGCTGACCACCGGACAAACTGTTCGGCCAGGCATCGATTTTATCCAGCAAACCGACCTTGCTGAGCAAGGCTTTAGCCTGTTCAACGGCCTGTGTGCGGGGTATTTTTTTTACGTCCATCGGTGCCATAATCACATTTTCCAACACCGTCATGTGTGGGAACAGATTAAAGCGCTGAAACACCATTCCCACGCTTTCGCGCATGCGGTTGATATCGGTTTTCTTATCGTGAATGGCAAAACCGTTGACCGTAATCTCGCCCGCCGACAGCGTTTCCAGTGCGTTAATACAACGCAGAAAGGTACTTTTTCCTGAACCGGATGGACCAATCAGGCAGAGCACTTCCTGAGGCGCGATGTCACAGGAAATACCGCGCAGAACATGCGTATCCCCAAACTGTTTTTGCAGGTTTTTAACGTGAATCACTTTTGCCAAACCTCGTTTCCATGTGCCGCACCAGCAGCGAGAGCAGGAAAGTAATAACCCAATAAACGATAGAGATCGTCAGGTAGGGTTCCCAGTATGTGGCGTAAGCCCCTGAGACTGTACGTGCGGCATAGGCAAGATCGGCTAATCCGATTGCCGAAGCCAGCGATGAATCTTTTACAATCGCGATCGCGTTATTACCCAGCGGCGGCAACATACGACGAAACGCCTGTGGCAAGATCACTTTGCGCATGGTTCGGCCATAGCTCATGCCGAGAGAGCGTGAAGCCTCCATCTGACCGCGGTCGATAGACTGAATACCGGCTCGGAATATCTCGGAGACATAGGCACCTGCATTCAGCGTAATCGCCACAATGCAGGAGAGGAACGCGCCATAATCGGCACGCAGTGTGCGGGCGAAATCGACCGACATTATATTGCTGGTTACCAGCAGTCCATCACGCGGGTTGATGAACAACGGCACCAGAGCGAAGTGTACCACCATGATTTGCACAAACAGCGGCGTGCCCCGAAAGGCGCTGATGTAGATGCGTACTGGCCATTGAACAGCGTAGTGCAGGATATATTTCCACGGACCGTGCGGCGCCTGTGCTAAGCGGCCTAACCCCAACGTTAATCCCCAGCAGGTGCCAAGAATGACGCAGATAATGGTGCATTTGATGGTCATCCAGGTGCCTTCCATAAAGAGAGGGGCATATTCCTGAATGATCTCCCAACGAAATCCCGTCAAGATCGTTTCCTTTTTTGAATAGGCTAACGTAATGATTTTTCTTAATTAAACCGGACAGGCTGGCTGCCCGGTGAGTGTGCGGTGTTTTGCCGATGTTATTCTGCGGGTAAGGTTGGAACGTTGTTATCAAACCAGGTTTGATAGATCTTGGCGTAGGTGCCATCTGCAACGATTTTTTTCAGTCCGGCGTTAATCTTCTCACGCAGTGGGTCATTGCCTTTCGCTACCGCGATCCCAAAATACTGGCGTTCAAATTTAGCGTCGGAAACCAGATTGAACTGTTTTTCAGGATGAGTCTTAATGTAAAACTTCACCACGCCCACATCGCCCACCGCGGCTCCCACACCGTCTTCATACAGTTCTTGCAACATTAACGGGGTGTTATCAAACCGCTTAATCGATGTACTGTTTTTCCCTAACACATCGGAAACCACGACATCTGCGGTACTGGAGTTGACTACTCCCACTTTGTGATCTTTCAGAGCAGCAATAGAGTCGATTGTCGAGCCTTTAGGCACCACGATGGATTGTTCAGCAGGAAAATAAGGTGCGGAGAAATCGACCATTTGCTTACGCTTGTCGGTAATCGTGATACCCGAAATGATAATGTCGCGGTCACCGGAGTTAAGGGTCGCGAAGATGCCTTCCCATGGGGTATTGATCAGCTTGATATTAAAATTCTCCGCCTTGGCGATCGCTTTAATAATATCAATATCAAAACCTTCCAGCTCTTTCTGTGCATTTTCAAACTCAAAGGGGCGATAGGTGCCGCCAGACCCGACAACGTAAGTTGGCTCGGCGGCGAAGGTGCAAGTAGAGAGCGTGGTGGCGAAGATCGCGCCAACGAATAACAGCTTTTTGAACATGGTTTTCTCCTGGTTTAAATGTAAGATTTTCTTTTTTATGCACTTTGTGTGCATAAAAATACACAGATAGTATTAACGGTTCAACTAGCGTTTGTTCTATGGGCGGTTTTATCCAATGGCGGAGATGATGGAAAGCGCTAAGGTGATAAATAAATGACATGGGCGCCATTTTGCATGTCTGTGGGAACGCGTTCGGCTCGATTTTTTGCCCGAAATATCCTCATTTAGGCAGGCAGTAGGGGGAATCTTGCCTTCCACCACTGGACACAGTGGAGTCGGAACAAAAGTTATGGGATGATTAGGCGGTTTTTCAGGGGGCGGGATGGGAAAGCTTACGCTGTTATTATTGATATTGCTTGGCTGGCTTCAGTACTCACTGTGGCTGGGTAAGAATGGTATTCACGATTATGTTCGGGTGAAGGATGATGTTGTTGTCCAGCAGGGGAACAATGCCAAATTAAAAGACCGTAACGAGCAACTGTTTGCCGAAATTGACGACCTCAATGGTGGACAGGAAGCGATTGAAGAGCGCGCGCGCAATGAACTGGGGATGATCAAACCCGGTGAAAGTTTCTATCGTCTGGTGCCAGAATCAAACCCCCGTAACGCCAATACGACGTCGTCTAATCACAGTTCATCTAACAACACACAACGCTGACGTATGCAGATACCACGCTTTTCCCCGCCTGACATTGTTGCCGTTTTGCCCGCTGCGGGTAACGGCAGCAGGATGCAAAACGATCGTCCTAAACAGTATCTGACGATTGGCAGTGACGTGACCAGTCGTAAAACCATTCTTGAACACTCTATCAGTGCGCTTCTACGTCATTCACGCGTACAGCGCGTCGTTGTCGTGATCAGTCCTGATGATGCATTCTTTCATACTCTGGCGATTGCCCACGATCCCCGCATTTGCGCCGTGACGGGGGGGCTACAGCGTGCGGATTCCGTACTGGCGGGTTTGGCTGCCGTTGCCGATAGCGCGTGGGCGTTGGTGCATGATGCGGCACGCCCGTGCCTGCATCAAGACGATCTGACGCGCTTGCTGGCGATTGTCGGACAGAGCGAGGTTGGTGGAATTTTGGCCGCACCCGTTCGTGATACCATGAAACGCAGCACCGACGGGTTTATCGATTGCACAATAGAACGTAACGATTTGTGGCATGCGTTGACGCCGCAGCTTTTCCCTGCGGCGCTGCTGAAACAGTGCCTGCAACGTGCGCTTCAGGATGGTATTGCCGTCACGGATGAAGCCTCCGCGCTGGAATATTGTGGCTATCGCCCACAAATTATCAACGGACGTGCAGATAATATCAAAGTCACGCGTCCAGAGGATTTGGCCTTGGCCGAATTCTATTTAACCAGTTTGCAGTAACCTCATTTTATTCACTAAATATTAAGGAGAACGCGCGATGCGTATCGGTCACGGTTTTGATGTCCATAAGTTTGGTGGAGAAGGCCCGCTGGTGATCGGTGGCGTGCGCATTCCTTATACTCAAGGTTTGCTGGCGCACTCCGATGGCGATGTGGTACTGCATGCGGTGACCGATGCCCTATTAGGTGCCGCCGCACTGGGTGACATTGGTAAGCTATTCCCTGATACCGATCCGGCTTTTAAAGGGGCAGACAGCCGTGAGTTGCTGCGTGAAGCCTGGCGTCGTATCAATGACAAGGGCTATCAGTTAGGGAATCTGGACGTCACTATTATTGCGCAGGCACCGAAAATGGCCCCACATATTCCACAAATGCGTGTGAACCTGGCGGAAGATTTGCTGTGCCATATGGATGATGTCAATGTGAAAGCGACCACGACGGAGCAACTGGGTTTTACTGGTCGTGGTGAAGGCATTGCCTGCGAAGCTGTTGCTCTACTGGTGAAGAAAGAAACGGGTGAAATAGTCGCGTGGTAAGCGCCTTGTGGGATAATGATGGAAAATAGCGAACAACTCGTCTGGCTGCATGGTGAACCACGGGCTACTGGCTCATTGAAGTCTGCTGCGGAAGATTTTCTCGTGGTGGAAGATCTTGGGTTTCAACCGGATGGTGACGGTGAACAGGTATTGGTACGCGTGCGCAAGCGCGGTTGTAATACGCAATTTGTGGCTGAGATGCTGGCGAAATTTGCCCGTCTGCCGCTTCGCGCCGTCAGCTATGCGGGCTTGAAAGATCGTCATGCTGTCACAGAGCAGTGGTTTTGTCTGCATATGCCGGGCAAGGACACACCGGATTTTTCCTTGCTGGAACTGGAAGGTTGCGATGTGCTTGAAATGAGCCGTCACCGCCGTAAGCTGCGAATCGGTACGCTACGGGGGAACTTTTTTACTCTGGTGCTACGTCAGATCAGCGATCGCCGTGAGGTCGAATCCCGTTTGGCGCTGATTGCGGCGAACGGCGTCCCTAATTATTTCGGCAGCCAGCGTTTCGGACGAGGTGGGAATAACCTTGAACAAGCCCGTCTTTGGGCAAATAACGATATTCGGGTAAAAGAGCGCAGTAAGCGCAGCTTTTATCTTTCCGCCAGCCGCAGCGCGATGTTTAATCAGGTGGCGAGTGCAAGGCTGGCTGGAGCGCAAGCGAAAACCGTTCTGTGTGGTGACGCTTTGCAACTAACCGGTCGTGGTAGTTGGTTTGTGGCTAAACCTGATGAACTGGAAACGTTACAGACGCGCCTTAATGCTGGCGAACTTCAGATTACCGCGCCGTTGCCCGGCGATGGCGCGTTAGGTACGCAGGGTGACGCGCTGATATTTGAAGAACAGGCCTTGACCGGGCAGGAAACGCTGTGGTCTTTGGTCAAACGTGAACGTGTTGAATCTGCCCGACGCGCAGTGTTGTTGCACCCGCAACAGATGCACTGGGAATGGCGGGATGACGCGACGGTAGAAGTAAAATTCTGGCTACCCGCGGGCAGTTTTGCCACCAGCGTGGTACGCGAATTACTGCATGCGCAGCAGGATACTGATATCGGTGCCTAATGTGCAGCAACGTGTCTTATGACGAGAATGAATGCCAGCCACCGTGCGGTCGCGGTGGCTGGCCTATCCCTGTGCGGGAAAATGTCTGTAGTAGTGACGAGGTTAACCAGAGCTGAGGTTGGCGGGGAATGGTAAACAAGCGTATAGAAACGTTGTTGGCGCAGTTGCGTCAGCAGGGCATTCAGGACGAACGTCTGCTAAAGGCGATAGAAGCCGTACCCAGAGAACGTTTTGTTGATGAAGCTTTTGAACATAAAGCATATGAAAACACCGCTTTGCCTATCGGTTCCGGTCAGACTATTTCGCAGCCTTATATGGTCGCGAAGATGACGGAATTGCTCAGCCTGACGCCTGTCTCCCGCGTGCTGGAAATTGGCACGGGGTCGGGATATCAAACGGCGATCCTTGCGCATTTGGTGCGGCATGTTTGCTCGGTTGAGCGGATTAAAGGGCTGCAATGGCAGGCTAAACGTCGCTTAAAACAGCTTGATTTACACAACGTTTCGACTCGTCATGGTGACGGGTGGCAGGGCTGGGCGTCGCGCGGTCCGTTTGATGCCATTATCGTCACGGCGGCACCACCGGAAATTCCCCGTGCGCTGCTGGAACAGCTTGATGAAGGCGGCGTGATGGTGTTGCCTGTAGGAGAACAGTCGCAATTCCTGCAAGTGGTTCAGCGTCATGCTGGCGAATTTATTATTCAAACGGTTGAAGCGGTTCGGTTTGTTCCGCTGGTCAAAGGGGAATTAGCCTGATACCGTGGCGATGATATATGTGTTGTTAAGTCTTTTAAATTTCACCATAACGGTTTTATGGTGCGAACTTGTTGATATTGTTAGCATCTAATCATCGCGGTGCCTTTCCCGTTTTGCTTATGCGCCAGCGATGGTGAAGTAGCGATCTTTCTCGTTTCAACTAACGAATAAAACACCGAACATCGGTTACGCTACAATCATTGACGCGGCAGTGGGTGCGAAGCAGAGAGAGACGAATTGAGTTTTGAACCGTACTGTTTTTTTGAATGTTATCGACACTTTTTTGAACGCTATAGTTATAGGGGAGTAAGGCGCATGGGAAGCCGAATGATGAATTTGCGTCACATTGCTGCTTGCACGGTGATTGTCTTAGGGTTGGCAGGATGTACCAACAATAATTCTAAATCCGCACCGATCAGCAGTGTTGACGGAAATACGGGTAGCCGAGGGGGAATGCTGTCTGCGCCACCATCACGTATTTCAACGGCGGGTGAAAATGTTGCAACCACATCAGACGGTCGGATCGTTTACAACCGCAGCTATGGCAATATTCCGAAAGGCAGCTACAGCGGCGGTAATTCCTACACCGTTAAACGGGGAGATACCCTGTTTTATATCGCCTGGATTACCGGTAATGATTATCGGGATCTGGCGCAGCGTAATAATATTCCCGAACCATACAGCCTGAATGTGGGGCAATCACTGAGTTTAGGCAATGGATCCGGCAACAACGCGTCGGGTGGGGGCATGATGAGCGGTGGTGGAATGCTGGCAACAACCGATGCCACCCGAGGCGGAGTACCGACGCCACCATCAAGTACTCAAATACAAACTACATCGGTTGATTCTCAGTCAACTAATGCGTATTCTGGTAATCAGGGTAAACAGAATGTAGGTAAGATGTTGCCTACAGCAGGAGTAACAACAACCGCTCCTGTATCCGCACCAGCGGCTGTTGCCAGCAGCAATACGGCTGCTGTCGGCAGTTGGCGTTGGCCTACCGATGGGAAAGTCATAGATAGTTTCTCCGATTCCGAAGGGGGAAATAAAGGGATTGATATCGCCGGCTCACGTGGGCAACCGATCACCGCAACCGCCAGTGGGCGAGTGGTGTATGCGGGCAATGCACTACGTGGTTACGGAAATCTGATAATCATCAAGCATAATGATGACTACCTCAGTGCTTATGCCCATAACGATACGATGCTAGTCCGTGAGCAACAAGATGTCACGGCAGGACAAAAAATCGCTACGATGGGCAGTACGGGCACAAGCTCAGTTCGCTTGCACTTTGAAATTCGTTACAAGGGGAAATCCGTAAACCCGCTGCGTTTTTTACCGCAGCGATAAATCGGGCAGAGTATTTCGGTATTCTGCCAAGGGATCACGGGTAGGAGCCACTTATGAGCCAAAGTACGCTGAAAGTTAACGAGTTACATGAAGATACCGATTTCGACGAGAATGGACTTGACGTTTTTGACGATAAGGCGCTGGCTGAGGAAGATACCAATGATAATGATTCGGCGGAAGACGAGCTATTATCACAAGGGGTCCCACAGCGTGTCCTTGACGCAACACAGCTCTATCTAGGGGAAATCGGCTATTCGCCGCTTTTAACCGCAGAAGAAGAAGTTTATTTTGCCCGGCGTGCGCTGCGTGGTGATGTGCCATCGCGCCGTCGGATGATCGAGAGTAACCTGCGGCTGGTGGTGAAAATCGCCCGCCGTTACAACAATCGCGGTCTGGCGTTGCTGGATCTGATTGAAGAAGGCAACCTTGGTCTGATCCGTGCGGTTGAAAAATTTGATCCAGAAAGAGGATTCCGTTTTTCAACTTATGCCACCTGGTGGATTCGACAGACGATTGAACGGGCGATCATGAATCAAACCCGCACCATTCGTTTGCCGATTCACATTGTCAAAGAACTCAACGTTTACCTGCGCACCGCGCGCGAATTGTCGCATAAACTGGATCACGAGCCGAGTGCGGAAGAAATTGCCGAACAGCTTGATAAGCCCGTTGATGACGTCAACCGCATGCTGCGCCTGAATGAACGTATCACTTCCGTTGATACCCCGTTAGGGGGGGATTCGGAAAAAGCGCTGCTGGATATTCTGGCAGACGAGAAAGATAACGGACCGGAAGACACCACGCAGGATAACGATATGAAGCAGAATATCGTTAAATGGCTGTTTGAGCTTAACGCTAAGCAGCGTGAGGTGTTGGCGCGTCGTTTCGGCCTGCTAGGATATGAAGCAGCTACGCTGGAAGATGTCGGTCGTGAAATTGGCTTAACGCGTGAACGTGTTCGTCAGATTCAGGTTGAGGGTTTACGCCGCCTGCGTGAAATTTTGCAGGCTCAAGGTTTAAGCATTGAAGAACTGTTTCGTGAATAATGCATAACGTGTTACTGATGTCTTGACATAAAAAATGGTGGGGAAACCCACCATTTTTTATGCCTGAATTTGCGCTTTCATGTGAAAGGGCAGTCCGATAGCGATTAGCGCACGATAGCTGCTAGCAGGAAATCCACGATGTCGCTGGTTTTAATCATTTGCTTTTCACCGATCCGACGATGCTTATATTCAATCTCTTCGCTATCCAGATTGCGATCGCCAATGACGATAGTGTGCGGTACGCCAATCAATTCCATATCCGCGAACATCACGCCCGGGCGCTCTTTACGGTCGTCAAGCAGGACTTCAATACCTTTAGCACGCAGTTGCTGATAGATATCCTCAGCCACTTCCTTCACGCGGAAAGACTTGTGCATATTCATTGGCAGAATGGCAACGTGGAAAGGGGCAATCGCGTCTGGCCAGATGATGCCGCGTTCGTCATGATTTTGTTCAATCGCTGCCGCAACAACGCGTGTCACACCAATACCGTAGCAGCCCATCGTCAGCGTCTGGTTACGGCCATCTTCGCCCTGAACCGTCGCTTTCAGCGCTTCAGAATATTTAGTGCCCAGTTGGAAAATGTGGCCCACTTCGATGCCGCGTTTAATTTGCAGCGTACCTTTACCGTCTGGGCTGATGTCGCCTTCAACCACGTTACGGATATCCGCAACCTGTGGCAGTGCAACGTCGCGCTCCCAGTTGATACCAAAGTAGTGCTTCCCATCAATATTCGCGCCAGCGCTGAAGTCGCTCATGGCTGCAACGGTGCGGTCAACCACGACAGGAATCGACAGCTTGACCGGGCCAAGCGAGCCAGGGCCTGCGCCGATGATAGAACGAATCTCTTCTTCCGTTGCGAATGTCAGCGGGCTGGCTACCTGAGCAATCTTCTCCGCTTTGATTTCGTTCAGTTCGTGATCGCCACGCACCAGCAGGGCCACCAGTTTATGGCCGCTTTCTTCCGTTGCTTTAACCAGCAGCGTCTTCACGGTTTTCTCTACTGGCTGCGCAAACTGCTCAACCAGTTCAGCGATGGTCTTGGCGTTTGGCGTATCGATCAGACGTAACGTTTCCGTCGCTTCCGCGCGGCCTAACGTTGGCGCGACAGCTTCTGCCAGTTCAATATTGGCCGCGTAGTCAGATTCCGTTGAGAACACGATATCGTCTTCACCGCTGGCCGCCAGTACCTGAAACTCATGGGATGCATTGCCGCCGATAGAGCCGGTATCTGCCTGAACCGCTCTGAAATCCAAGTCCATACGGCTGAAAATCTTGCTGTAAGCGGCGTACATCGCATCATAGGTGGCCTGCAATGATTCCTGTGAAGTATGGAAAGAGTAGGCGTCTTTCATCAGGAATTCACGCGAACGCATGACGCCAAAACGTGGACGCACTTCATCGCGGAATTTGGTTTGAATCTGGAAGAAATTCAATGGTAGTTGCTTGTACGAGCTGATTTCATTACGAATCAGGTCGGTGATAACTTCTTCGTGGGTTGGACCCAGTACGAATGGACGCTCACCGCGATCGACAAAACGCAGCAGCTCCGGGCCATACTGCTCCCAACGCCCACTTTCCACCCATAAATCGGCTGGCTGAACAACGGGCATGGACACTTCAATTGCGCCAGCATTGTTCATCTCGTCGCGCACGATGTTTTCAACTTTTCTCAAAACACGTAAACCGGTCGGCAACCAGGTGTAAAGACCAGAGGCCAGTTTACGAATCATTCCTGCCCGGAGCATCAACTGATGGCTGATGACTTCTGCATCGGCTGGCGTCTCCTTGAGAGTGGAGAGCATGTATTGGCTAGTACGCATGGGGTTTTAGTTCCGTTAGAACGACAAATAGCATAGGGCTGCGGCGCAGCCGAAGGCACATAAAAAGTGGCTTAGTTTACCAGTGTGGGCGGCGTGTCAAAAGAGAGCAGAAACAATTTTAGAGTATATTGCTGTGGTTCGCGCATTAACACGTATGTGATGGGTCGAGGCTTAATACTTCGGTCTGTTCTCCACACACGCGCCAGCGTACGTTGAATTCCAACAGTAAAACGGCATATTCCCGCATGGTACTTTCTCCTTTGCGGTAGGCGGGGCGCGGATCCTGGGCTAGTACCTGTGAGATAAAGCGTTTGAGCTGAGGATATTTCTTGTGATTCATCGCTATCTGGTTTTCTGCAAGGGCAGAAAAAAACACTGGCATCGCGGCATCGGGTGCCGTTTGGGCAAACCCCGCTCGGGCCTGAGGATGGCTCTCTGCAAAAGGCAGGTAAGGTTTGATGTCAATGACCGGTGTGCCGTCGACCAGGTCAAGACTGCCTAATTCAAGCGTGATTGCATCGCCTTTCGCACGGATTCCTTTTAGTTCAATGAGCGACATGCCAATAGGATTAGGGCGGAAAGTCGAGCGAGTAGCGAAAACGCCTGTACGTGTGTTTCCTCCCAGACGCGGTGGCCGAACGGTCGGACGCCAGCCGCCTCCCATCGTTTGATGAAAGATGAACATGACCCAAATGTGACTGAAATCTTCCAGCCCTCGAACACATTCACTCTGGCTATATGGTGGTATTAGCTGAAGTTCTCCGCCACCATCTTCAATCAGACCCGGCTGCCGCGGAATGGCAAATTTTTCTTTATACGGTGAGCGGATAATCCCAATCTGATTGAAAACAAACTGACTCATTGTGCAGAAACTTTCAGCGCCGTGCCCTGGCAAACGACCTGGCTGTAGCAACCCGCTACGCCACTGACGGTCTGGCATTCATGCAATAAAACGGCATTGGCTTTCATCGCTGTTGCGCGGTTTTGCATTCTTTTACGTGCATTTGCCGTATTAGGAGGGGAATCCTGAGCGCTGACCTGACAAGACGAGCCTGAAACTTCGCCCATGTCGCGGAACGGCTTACCAACTAATTCCTCCGCGCTTTTATATAACACGGCTGGAGCCGGGCGAGGGACTGGCTTCGGCTTCGGTGTCGGCTCTGCGGTTTTGGTTTCAATCGCGGGTTGAGGAGCCAGTGCTGGTGGCTTCTGAAATAAAGAACAGCCTGTCAGCGACATGGCTAACAAGATAAAGGGAACAGCACGCATTAGAGATTCCTCTGCTTTTTCTTAAAGAGCGAGTATTGAAGCAAGCAATTGCACAAATAACAAGACGGGCTTTAGCCCGTCTTAACAATATCTTTTAATTAAACGCGTATACTCGTCATACTTCAAGTTGCATGTGCGTTGGCTACGTTCAGTCACCCGAATCACTTACTTGAGTAAGTTCATCGGGATTCCTTCTCTTGCCGCCTTCCTGAAACTTGAATTATTTAGCGTATAATTGCTGGATTACCAGCCTTTCACGGCGCCGCCGTTAAAGATTTTGTTTGCTGCGTCGTTGACTTCGTTGGACTGATAAGCCTGAACGAATTTCTTCACGTTTTCAGCGTCTTTGTTATCTTCGCGTGAAACCAGGAGGTTTACATACGGAGAATCTTTCTCTTCAACAAACAGGCCATCTTTAGTTGGTGTCAGGTTAATCTGGCTCGCGTACGTGGTGTTGATTACCGCCAGGGCGATTTGCGCGTCATCTAAAGAACGTGGTAGTTGTGGTGCTTCCAGCTCAACCAGTTTGATATTTTTTGGGTTCTCGGTCACGTCCAGCACGGTTGGCAGCAGACCAACGTTGTCTTTCAGCTTAATCAAGCCCACTTTTTGCAGCAGCAGCAGAGAACGGCCTAGGTTGGTCGGGTCGTTTGGCAGTGCAACCTGAGCGCCATCTTGCAGCTCATTCAGCGATTTGATTTTTTTGGAGTAGCCCGCAATGGGGTAAACAAAGCTGTTGCCGACAGAAACCAGTTTGTAGCCCCGATCTTTAATCTGCTGATCCAGATAAGGTTTATGCTGGAAGGCATTCAGATCGATGTCGCCTTTGCTCAGGGCTTCATTTGGCAACACATAGTCGTTAAAGGTGACTAATTCAACGTCCAGACCGTATTTGTCTTTGGCCACTTTCTGCGCGACTTCCGCAACCTGTTGTTCTGCACCAACAATCACGCCGACTTTAATGTGATTAGGATTCTTTTCTTCCTGACCACATCCTGCGAGAGCCAGAGCACCAATAAGTGCGCCAATGGTCGCAATAGATTTCAGTTTAATCGCCATATCCTTACCCCTAATTAACTATTTTCTGGCAGATGCCTTCAGGCACATGCGTATTGTGATGATTACTTGTGTGTGACAGCTTTTACTGCCCTGTCGCCGCAGAATTGAATCAGATAGACCAGAACAACCAGTAATATTAATACCGTATTCATGACCGTCGCGTTATAACCAATATAACCATACTGATAACCAATTTGACCTAAGCCGCCTGCGCCCACGGCTCCACCCATAGCAGAATAGCCTACGAGCGTGATTAGCGTGATGGTGGCGGCATTAATTAGCCCCGCTAATGCTTCCGGCAGTAATATCTTTCTGATGATTTGCATTGGCGTCGCGCCCATCGCACGAGCAGCTTCAATCAGGCCGGTGGGAATTTCAAGCAGCGCATTTTCTACCATGCGGGCAATAAACGGTGCGGCACCGACGGTGAGAGGAACGATCGCCGCTTGCAGCCCAATGGACGTTCCAACAATCACACGAGTAAAAGGAATCATCCATACCAGTAAAATGATGAAGGGAATCGAACGGAAAATGTTAACCAGCGCAGAAACGGCTCGGTAAAGCTTAGGGTTGGCGATAATCTGTCCAGGGCGCGTGGTATACAATAAAACGCCTACCGGTAAACCCAGCACAAAACCAAAGAAACCGGAAACGAACGTCATCGCGACGGTTTCCCATACTCCTTTAACCATCAACCACATCATTGCTTCAGACATAACCCAGAACCTCAATAGTAACGTGACTTTCCTGTAAGAATTGGATTGCGGCTTGAATATCCGCATCGTTACCGTGCATTTCTGCCAGCATGATGCCGAACTTGACGCCACCGGCATAATCCATCTGGGCGCTAATAATGTTGTTGTTGATGTTAAAGCGTCGAGCAACTTCGGAGAGCAGTGGGGCATCCACCGATTTGCCAGTAAATTCCATCCGTAATAACGGCGTGGTGTCGGGACGAGAATCTGAAGACAGACGCGCGAGGTAATCGTCAGGGATGTCCAGATGTAGCGTTGACTGAATGAATTTCTGTGCCAGCGGCGTTTTCGGATGTGAAAAGACTTCGCTGACCGTGTCCTGTTCGATCAGGCGTCCGTCGCTGATCACCGCAACCTGATCGCAAATGCGCTTCACCACATCCATTTCATGGGTAATAAGCAGAATGGTTAGGCCCAGACGACGGTTAATGTCTTTCAGTAATTCAAGGATAGAACGGGTGGTTGCCGGATCCAGCGCGCTGGTTGCTTCGTCACACAGCAGAACTTTGGGATTGCTCGCCAACGCACGGGCAATAGCAACACGCTGCTTTTGCCCGCCAGATAAATTGGCAGGATACACATCGTGTTTATCAGCCAGCCCAACCAGCTCTAAGAGTTCATTGACGCGCTGAGTAATGTCAGCTTTTGGGGTGTTATCTAATTCCAGCGGTAGCGCAATATTGCCAAAAACGGTGCGCGAAGCGAGCAGGTTGAAGTGTTGGAAAATCATACCGATTTGGCGGCGTGCGCGTGTCAACTGGCTATCTGACAGTTGAGTCAGTTCTTGTCCATCGACCAGCACTTTCCCTTTTGTCGGGCGCTCTAATAAATTGACGCAGCGGATTAGGGTACTTTTACCTGCGCCTGATGCACCGATAACACCATAAATTTGCCCAGCAGGAACATGAAGGCTGACATCAGCAAGCGCGGTAATGGTTCGCCCGTTTTGCTGGAAAACTTTAGTAATATTAGCAAGTTCAATCATATGTTTTTTATCGTGCGTGCCTATGGCTGGATAAATCAGTTTCTGTATCAACAGAATTTGAAATGGATGTTAGGGCGTCTAGACGTCTAAGTCAATCTGGATTGTCATTGCCCTACATTCTCTCTGTGGGCGAAAACATGCGATACTAGCGCGTCATTTACGCCATTCAGGAGCAAAGTCAGTGGCACAAAGCGTTCCAGCAATTTTTCTTGATCGTGACGGCACGATCAATGTCGATCACGGTTATGTACATGACATTGACCACTTTCAGTTTATTGATGGCGTCATCGATGCTATGCGAGAGTTGAAAAGTATGGGATTCGCGCTAGTTGTCGTGACGAATCAGTCCGGCATCGCCCGCGGCAACTTTACAGAAGATCAGTTTATGCAACTGACAGAGTGGATGGACTGGTCGCTGGCAGATCGTGGCGTTGATCTGGATGGCATCTATTTTTGCCCTCATCACCCAGAAGCGGGGGAAGGTGAATATCGCCAAACTTGTGATTGCCGGAAGCCTGAGCCAGGCATGTTGCTTTCTGCACAGCGCGATCTGCACATTGATATGGCGGCATCTTATATGGTGGGAGACAAAACAGAGGATATTCAGGCGGCAATGGGCGCAGGAGTAGGAACCAAATTGCTGGTTCGCACCGGCAAGCCTGTCACCGAGCAAGGAGAAGCGCTGGCTGATGCTGTGCTGAAAAGCCTCGCAGAGCTGCCAAAATGGATAAAAACGCGCAGTTAACCAGCGGAACGAATGAAAGATGCGCAAACAGAAAAAAGTTTACGAGATTTGCTTGCGCTTCTAAATCGGCTCCCTATAATGCGCCTCCATCGACACGGCGCTGTGAACACACAAGCGGGTCGATAAAGAAAGAGAAAACGATTTAAAATAAACGTTGACTCTGAAGGTGATAAGCGTAATATACGCCACCTCGCGAAGTGGTTAAGGCCACAACGCAACGCTCTTTAAC
>NZ_JSXC01000038.1 GCF_000803215.1 Pectobacterium fontis | reverse complement strand
CTAAAATGACAACACCGCCAATAAGGCGGTGTTGTCATTAACGCAAATGCTATCAACGCGAATGTTATTAAGGAAAATTAATGAGTATTGAATATAATATTAATAACGTTATCAACTACTAATGTTTTCTATAATCACTGACGTCACAATCTGTTGATTCGATTTTCGCAATACCCGCTTCGAGTATGTGTATCAACTGTCTGGCAACATCGGTCGTTAGCCAAAGTGTTCGGTCTACATGTGCTTCATCTGGCGCTTGGTCCGAGGTGGATAAGTAGTGCAAACGGATCATCATGGCGTCATAACTGTCAACGGTACTGATGTCCCAACCTACAAGAGGATGTGTCTGAATAACTTCATTTTTTCTATCCATAAATACCCCTTATTGACTAGTTACTAACATGAGTGACTAACGAGGCTTCAGGTAACTCATTATTCTTAAACGAGCATTATCAGTATACTGCTGCTTATTTATTTTATGGGAAATATTTTCAAATTTTCGTAAAAAACATTACGCAGCTAGGTATGACGAAGAGATAAGCGCGGTATCAGATGAAATATCGGGACGAATAGCGTTTCATCCCGAAGGTGTGGTCACAGGGAGGAAAGGTTATTCCACGCGGGGCCCTGCATTTTTCTCCAATGCGGCGGCAAGTCGGGCAAGGTATTTCTTCATTGTGGGATCCCGATTTTCATTTTGAGATTCCAATGTCAGATTGTGAATCATCAGTGTATTGGCTTTCTCATCAAGGCAGAATGCCAGAGACGAAAAGGCGAGTTCCAGAGCATCGATCTTGCGTTGTTGCTCGCCAATCAGCTCCAGCAATTCCCCGAATGTCATAGCCTCTTCTGGTTTTTCTACCGTCATAACAGATACCCTCGGTCATAGCAGATGGCGAAATGCCGCGTTAAACGGCTATTACAGCCTATATCTTCATTATCTTTCAAGCTTTAGATTACTCTGCGGTAAACCAGTCGTCGGCACTTTCCCAGGTTTCCTGCAAGATTTCAGAAATACGATCTTTGTCATCTTTGCCTGCACCCATCACCGTCAGGTTATTTGCGGCCGCATAACGGACCTGAATGGGGGTATCGGGATAAATTTTGTGAATACGTTTTTCCAGCTCATGCCGGAGTGCTTCGATGGCGCCGGCGGGTAACGGCGTTGTCTTTGCTAGAGTGATTTCTACGCGCATGCTGACCTCCAAATTTTAAACCTGTTTATTTATACAGTTATTGCAGGTGGAGAACAAGACATGACATAAAATTTAGCCCATCGGCATAAATGCGGATGGGCTTGTCGGTTAACGGACTGACCAGTTAAGGCTTTGCCCGGCCAGGAAGGGGATGAGCGATTCGTCGCCGAGAGCGATTTCTTCGGGGAACGTGACGGTTTCACGATGAAGCTCAATCCAGCTCTCGTTCACCGGCAGGCCATAAAAACGTGGTCCGTTCAGAGAACAGAATGCTTCGAGCTTATCCAGCGCGTTCATTTCTTCAAAAACGGTGGCGTAGGTACTCAATGCTGCCTGCGCATTGAAGACACCGGCACAGCCGCAACTGGACTCTTTTCTGTGTTTTGCATGAGGTGCAGAGTCCGTACCGAGGAAAAGTCGCTCACAGCCACTGGCGACGGCCTCACGTAACGCCTGCTGATGGGTATTGCGTTTCAATATAGGCAGGCAATACAGGTGAGGACGAACGCCACCAACCAGCATATGATTACGATTAAACATCAAGTGCTGGGGTGTGATGGTTGCGGCGAGATAATCATTACCTTCAACAACATACTGCGCGGCTTCTTGCGTCGTAATGTGTTCAAGAACGACCTTTAGCTCAGGGAAATCCTGACGTAACGGTTCCAGAATGGTTTCGATGAAGCGCGCTTCGCGATCGAAAATATCAACAGAGGAATCAGTAACTTCACCGTGAATGAGTAACGGCATGCCAATTCTTTGCATGTGCTCCAGAATACCCGAGATATTCGCGACGCTCGTCACGCCATGACTGGAGTTTGTTGTGGCATTAGCGGGATACAGTTTGGCGGCGGTAAAGACGTCTTGCTCAAAACCGCTCACGATTTCATGGGCATCGAGCGCATCAGTCAGGTAGCACGTCATCAGCGGTTGAAAGTTATCGCCAGGCGGAACGGCGGCTAAAATGCGCTGACGATATGCGATGGCGTTAGCCACACTAGTAATCGGCGGTGTCAGGTTAGGCATAACAATCGCACGACCAAAGAAACGGCTGGTATAGGGGAGAACGGTTTCCAGCATCCGATCATCACGCAGGTGAATGTGCCAATCGTCAGGGCGACGGATTTTAAGAACAGTGGGCTGTGCGGTCATGGAATTGCGCTCCGGCGGTCAGTAGAAAAACATCGTCTTTCGGTTGGTTTTGGGACTGATACGGCGGGGGATAAGGATAAGCGTAAAGCCACTTGAATGCATCCGTTTGTTGATGAATGCTTGAAATTAACCATGGATTGGCATTTGATAGCGTTATCTTTTCATTGATAAATAAGGGATGTATATGGAAATTCGTATTGTCGCGACTATTCAGGCAAAAGCAGAGTTCATTGCAGACGTTAGCGCAACGCTACAACGCGTGGTGGCGCCAAGCCGACAGGAAGCGGGCAATGTGCAGTATGACCTGCACGGCGTCGTAGATAAACCTGGTTCCTTTGTGTTCTTCGAGCGCTGGAAAGATCGCGAGGCTTTGGCCTCACATGAACAAAGCGATCATTTTAAAAGTTTGCTGGCGGAACTGGATGGTAAAACGGACGGCGTAGACATCAAGCTGTTGAATTTTTTAGGCTAAAAAAGGTTATGCATAAAAAAACACCCGCCAGTTGGCGGGTGTTTGTCTATAAAATCAGGATTACTCGCTGACGGGGGCGGGCTTGGTTGCCGGTGCCGTCGATTGATTAACGGCAGCATGGCCACCTGCCGAACCTTTTCCTGAGAACGGATAGGCTGGACGTACCCAATCGCTGTGTCGAGCTGGTTCCGCATGATATGCCGGAGCCGGTGCTTTTGTCATTGGCGCCGTGGCATGGAGCTTATAGCGAGGCTGTGCAACAACAGCCGTTGCTGATTTCGTTACGACGCTCGATACAGGCTTTTCCACAACCGGTGGTGTGCTAATAGCGGCAACGGGTTCCGTTTGAACACGTTGTGGCTGACTGATTTCCTGTACGGCTGACATCACCGGGGTAGAATCCGATTCAGCCACATCAATCGTGTCGGCTACATCTGCAATGCTACCTGCTGGTTTTTCTTCTGCAACGGTTTCAGTTGCCTCAACAGCTTTTGCTTCTTCTACCGCACGCACGGTAACCGCGGCAATCGCATCGTCAATAGCCGTGTTTTCTGTGATTGGCTCGACGACGGTTTCCTCGTCTGTGGCACTCACTTCGACATCCGCTACATTACTATCCTGAATAACGTCTGCGGATTGTGCTGTCGCTGTGATAACCGTTTCTTCCTGAGCCACCGCTTCAGCAATCGCAACGTTTTCAACCGTGTTGGATTCGGCTGTATCGGCTTGCGTCGTCACTGCGGTTTCGACAACGACGGGTAGCATCGGTGTTTCGAGTGCAGGCACGTTCTCTTCCAGTTGTTGGTTTTCAACCGGCTGAGATGATGTAACCGGATAACTAACCCACACTTTCCCCGATGCCATTTCCGGCGATGCGGCGGCAAACGCCAACGGCATCGATGATTGAGACGGGTAACGCTCATCACGGTAGCGGCGACGGCGCTGACCGCTGACGCGCAGGTGACGAGGCGAACGGCGTGAACGACGTGGCATACCGCCATTTTCGCCATTGGCACGATTTGCCTCGTTTTGCTCGTTGTCGCTCTCGCTATTGTTTACCGCAACATCGTTTGGCTTAACGTAAGACTGAACCTGCTCAGTTGCCTTACTAACCGGTGCTGGGTTATCAGACAGACTGGTATCCTGCTGATTTTCAGACTGGACACGTACTTTCTGCGTTAACTGACGGCGTTGGCGACGCAGCATGACCTGAGTCGGTTTATCCTGCTCGAGCGCATTGTCGTCGGAGTCATCAACTGTTGGTTGCGTTTTTACCTCAGCCGGAGCCTGGCGACGTTCGTCTTGACGACGACGCTGACGTTCAGCACGCGGTTCACGACGCGGCTGTTCTTCCGAACTGGATTTCTCCGTATTTTCCGCAGCTCGAGTGTCAGTAACCGCGTCCTCGTTTTGTCGCTTATTACGGCGCTGCTCATCACGATTGTCACGAGAACCACGATCGCGGCGGTTATTACCCTGACGACGTGAGTTACGGCGTTCAGAGCGCTGATTTTCAGAAGATTTCTCTTCATCTGCCTGCTTCTCGTCAACGCTATCGGCTACTTTTACCGCGGGTTCGGATGCAAAGGCACTCTTTAATGCACTGAAGAAACGGCTAATAAGGCCTGGTTGAGCCACTTCCGCAGGTTTGTCTGCAACGGGAACCGCTTTGGCCGCCGTCGGTGCGGTTTCTTCTGGCATATCTGCCATGGTAAACGTCGCTAAAGCAGGCTGTTCGGGCTGTTTACGCTCGCTCGTTTGTTCGTCTTGCTGTTGCTGCGTTTCTGTTTCCAAACGTTGAGGTAGCAGATAGCTGAGCGTCGGTTTTTCTTCGCCCTTACGAACGCGAACAACGGAGTAATGCGGCGTTTGCATGCCATCATGTGGCACGATGATCGCGCGTACGCCGCCTTGACGTTTCTCAATGGCATTGACGGCATCGCGCTTCTCGTTCAGCAGATAAGAGGCAATCTGGACGGGAACAATCGCATGAACTTCTTTGGTGTTTTCTTTCAGCGCTTCTTCTTCAATCAGACGAAGAATGGACAGTGAAAGCGATTCATTGTCACGAATGGTGCCCGTGCCGCTACAGCGTGGGCAGACGTGATGACTGGATTCACCCAGTGAAGGACTCAGACGCTGACGCGACATTTCCAGCAGGCCGAAGCGGGAAATGCGGCCGATCTGGATACGTGCACGGTCTTGACGTACGGAATCGCGCAGGCGGTTTTCCACTTCACGCTGGTGGCGCACTGGAGTCATATCGATGAAGTCGATAACAATCAGGCCACCGAGGTCACGCAGGCGCAATTGGCGGGCAATTTCGTCTGCGGCTTCAAGGTTGGTATTAAACGCCGTTTCTTCAATATCGCCACCGCGCGTCGCACGGGCGGAGTTGATATCAATCGCTGTCAGGGCTTCGGTGGTATCGATGACAATAGAGCCGCCGGACGGCAGGCGAACTTCACGCTGGAAAGCGGATTCAATCTGAGATTCGATCTGGTAGTGGCTGAAAAGCGGAATTTCACCACTATAGGGTTTGATTTTGCTGCTGAAATCGGGGCGACCCAGCGCAGAAATATGTTCTTTCGCCAGATCGAGAATTTTGGGATTGTCGATCAGGATTTCACCGATGTCCGGGCGCAGATAGTCACGGAAAGCACGGACGATCACATTACTTTCCTGATGAATCAGGAACGGAGCCGGACGGCCTTCGGCGGCTTTTTTGATCGCATCCCAGTGCTTCAGACGGAAAGCCAGATCCCACTGCAATGCTTCAGCGGATTTGCCCACACCCGCAGTACGAACAATCAGCCCCATGCCATCAGGCAGTTGCAACGACCCCAACGCTTCTTTTAGCTCGGTGCGATCGTCACCTTCGATGCGGCGTGAAATGCCGCCTGCGCGTGGGTTATTCGGCATTAAGACCAGATAGCTGCCCGCCAGGCTGATAAAGGTGGTCAGCGCGGCACCTTTGTTGCCACGCTCTTCTTTATCGACCTGAACAATAACTTCCTGACCTTCACGTAACACATCTTTAATGTTAGGACGACCATGGGAAGCGTAGTTGCTTGGGAAGTATTCGCGGGCGATTTCTTTAAGAGGGAGGAAACCGTGTCTTTCTGCGCCGTAATCAACAAAAGCTGCTTCAAGACTGGGTTCGATACGCGTGATTTTACCTTTGTAGATATTTGCTTTCTTCTGCTCATGACCCGGACTTTCGATATCCAAATCATACAGCCGTTGACCATCAACCAAGGCAACACGCAACTCTTCCTGCTGAGTTGCGTTAATTAACATTCTTTTCATCTTCAACTTACTCGTTATTTTTACTGGCATTATTGATAGAGCTGCGGACAAAAGAACCGCATGACCGGAGTGAACCGATGGCCTCGTGGCTTATCGCAGGGACGTCAACCTCCCGGTTGTCGCCTGCATAGAGACGCATGTTTCGGTAGCCTGTGTTTCCTGATGGAAAACAGCGCATTTACTGAGGGAACAGCTTCTGAATAATGTCGCCAGATCTGATTCCATTTGCCGGCCAAGCTGCAATCCGCAGCCCGCTAACTGCTTGATTTCGCATTACGTCTTACGCCATTGCTGCGTGTGTGCGTCATCAGGCAAATTTAATAATTCGCAATTTCCCCTCGTTTTATCGGAAATCCGCGTGGGAAACGCAAAAGCATTATTCCACTGCTGATACCGTTATAGCAAGGTGACTTTGCCTGTCTGTATAAAGATAGTCCTGTTGTGATCGCCAAAACGGACAGGGTTTGCTGCGGCAGCCAACTCATCCGTCACTCACTCGACAATGCAACATTATCTTCATAAGTCAGACACACAGTTAAGCACAGAAAAAGAAGTGGCGCTATCGGGTTGCTCTATTTAGAATCGCGCATCATGAAAACAGATAATCCTTCAGTACAATTTGTGACGATCTCCGCAGATGAAGCGGGGCAGCGCATCGATAATTTTTTGCATACCCACTTAAAGGGTGTGCCTAAAAGCATGGTTTACCGTATCTTGCGTAAAGGCGAGGTAAGGATAAATAAGAAACGGATCAAGCCTGAGTATAAGTTGCTCGACGGTGATGTCATCCGCATTCCGCCGATTCGACAGGCGGAACGTGATGAAACACCTGTTTCTGCCAGTCTTGGTAAAGTAGCGGCGTTGGCAGAGTGCATTATTTATGAAGATGACTACCTGTTGGTGCTGAATAAGCCCTCGGGTACTGCCGTGCATGGCGGAAGCGGTCTGAGTTTTGGTGTCATTGAAGGGCTGCGCGCTTTACGCCCGGAAGCACGTTTTCTGGAACTGGTGCATCGTCTCGACCGCGATACGTCTGGCGTTTTGCTGGTTGCCAAAAAACGTTCGGCCTTGCGTTCTCTCCATGAACAACTGCGGCTGAAAGGCATGCAAAAAGATTACCTGGCACTGGTTCGTGGCGAGTGGCAGTCGCACTGCAAGGTTGTTCAGGCACCGTTGTTGAAAAATATTCTGCAAAGCGGTGAACGTGTCGTACGAGTAAACAGCGAAGGGAAACCGTCGGAAACACGCTTTAAGGTCGAAGAACGTTTTGAACACGCGACGCTGGTGCGGGCAAGTCCGGTGACCGGGCGCACGCATCAAATTCGTGTACACACGCAGTATGCCGGGCACCCGATAGCGTTTGATGACCGTTACGGCGATCGAGCATTCGACGAGCAACTCGCGGAAACAGGGTTAAAACGTTTGTTCCTCCATGCGCAGGCGCTGCGTTTTGAACACCCGAATACCGGTGAAACACTGAGAGTCGAAGCGCCGTTGGATAGTGGGCTGCGCCGCTGTTTACAGGTGTTACGCAAGAAAAAAGCATAATCACGCAGTGTGTGTCTTATCTATCGGGATAGCGCGTTATCGTGCTATCCCAATTTATATTACGCTGTCAAAGGATTAACGCCTTCCTTTTGTAGCATGTGAATCAGCGCGATCAATGGCAGGCCAATGAGTGTATTAGGATCGCGCCCAGACAATCGCTCAAAGAGAGCAATGCCCAATCCTTCGCTTTTAAAGCTGCCCGCACAGTTCCACGGTTGTTCTTTCTCCAGATAGCCGTCAATTTCCGCTTCCGTTAGCGTTCGAAAATGCACGTCAAAGGGTTCCGCGATACGCTGTACTTCCTGAGTCCCACTATTAAAAAGCGCTAAACCAGTAAAGAAGGACACACATTTTCCGCTGGCCTGTTGTAACTGCCGTGTTGCGTTAACCTTATTATGCGGCTTTCCTGTAATGGTATTCCCCAGTACGCAAACCTGATCGGAACCGATAATCAGATGGTCGGGATACTGTTTAGCCAATGCCCGCGCTTTGTTTTCAGCAAGGCGGATCACAAGGTCGATAGCACTTTCACCCGGAAGAGGGGTTTCGTCGATGTCCGGCGACGCGCAAATAAAGGGTATTGCCAGCTTTTCCAATAAGGCACGGCGATAAGGCGATGTTGAGGCAAGAACGATCTGCTGCATAATTTTTTGATAAACCGTAGCGTAATGATGAAAGGCATTTTAAACTGTGCGCCGCTCTGGAAGCGAATATTGGTGAAAGGTGGTGTATCACTCCTTTTTCTTTGACTCTATGTCGTTACGACGTTAATATGCGCGCCCTATGCAAAAGGTAAAATTACCCTTAACCCTTGATGCGGTTCGCACTGCTCAGAAGCGTTTAGATTACGTTGGTATCTATTCGCCGGAACAAGTAGAGCGTGTTGCCGAATCAGTGGTGAGTGTGGATAGTGATGTTCAGGCCTCTTTATCTTTCAATATTGATAATCAGCGTCTGGCAGTGATTGACGGTAATGCCGATGTTACGGTCACACTGATGTGTCAACGTTGCGGAAAGCCGTTTGAGCATCAAGTCCATGCGACATTCTGTTTTAGCCCGGTCGTCAATGATGAGCAGGCCGAAGCGTTACCGGAAGCGTACGAGCCGATCGGCGTTGATGAATTTGGCGAAGTCGATCTGCTGGCAATGATTGAAGATGAAATTATTCTGATGTTGCCTATCGCCCCGGTGCATGATTCTGAACACTGTGAAGTGTCCGAAGCGGACATGGTGTTTGGCCAACTGCCTGAAGAGGCGGAAAAACCAAATCCGTTTGCCGTATTAGCCAGTTTAAAGCGTAAGTAATTAAGGAGTAAGGTCCATGGCCGTACAACAAAACAAACCTAGCCGTTCCAAACGTGGTATGCGTCGTTCACACGATGCGCTGACTACCTCTTCTGTATCCGTAGATAAAGTTTCTGGCGAAACTCACCTGCGTCACCACATCACTGCGGATGGTTACTACCGCGGTCGCAAGGTCATTGCTAAGTAATTTTTGCGAATTATTTGCAAGGCAATACCTTGACACGCCTAACTTTGGCGTTAGATGCGATGGGCGGGGATTTTGGTCCCTGCGTAACAGTGCCTGCTGCATTGCAGGCACTGGCTTCTAATCCCGCTCTCAATTTGTTATTAGTCGGCGATCCTGCTGCAATTACTCCATTACTTGCCAAAGTCGATTCTGATTTACTTTCCCGCGTAGAGGTTATTCCGGCGGAGTCGGTTATTGCTAGTGATGCGAGACCCTCGCAGGCTATTCGTGCGAGCCGTGGAACCTCAATGCGTATCGCGCTTGAGTTGATTAAAGACGGCAGAGCGCAGGCCTGTGTGAGTGCAGGCAATACGGGGGCGCTGATGGGGCTGGCCAAGCTCCTGATTAAGCCGCTTGAAGGCATTGAGCGACCAGCACTGGTGTCGGTGTTACCTCACCAGCAGCACGGCAAGACCGTCGTGTTGGATCTGGGGGCGAATGTCGACTGTGACAGCACGATGCTGGTTCAGTTTGCTGTGATGGGCTCTGTGATGGCAGAAGAAGTGCTGGGACTGGCTAATCCCCGGGTCGCGTTATTGAATATTGGTGAAGAAGAAAATAAAGGGCTGAGCACTATCCGTGAAGCCGCAGCACAGCTAAAAGTGGCATCATCAATAAATTACATCGGTTATCTGGAAGGCAACGATCTGCTGACGGGGAAAACGGATGTGATGGTCTGTGACGGCTTTGTGGGTAATGTCACACTGAAAACGGTGGAAGGCGTGGTAAGGATGTTTCTGTCACTGCTGAAATCGCCAGCCTCAGGTTCGGGGAAAAAACAAAAACGGTCCTGGTGGTTGAAATGGCTGGGGCGGTTGTTACAAAAGCGCTTATCAAAGCGTTTCGGTCATTTGAATCCCGATCAATATAATGGCGCATGCCTGCTAGGATTGCGGGGAACTGTAATCAAAAGCCATGGCGCAGCAAACCAGAGAGCGTTTGCGGTTGCTATTGAACAGGCAATGCAGACGGTACGGCGGCAACTTCCCGAGCGGATTGCTGCTCGTCTAGAAGCGGTATTACCCAAGAGTGACTAAGCGTACATGTATACAAAAATAATCGGAACGGGCAGCTACCTGCCTGAAGAAATCAGGACAAACGCTGATTTAGAAAAGATGGTGGAAACGACGGACGAATGGATCGTCACACGTACTGGCATCCGTGAGCGCCGTATTGCTGCGCCGGATGAAAACGTTGCGACCATGGGATACCGTGCCGCGCAAAAAGCGCTGGAAATGGCGAATGTCGATGCTTCTGAGGTCGGTCTTCTGATTGTTGCGACAACATCATCAAGCCATGCCTTCCCTAGCTCAGCCTGTCAGGTTCAGCAGTTGCTAGGAATCAAAGATACCATTGCTTTCGATCTGGCTGCGGCCTGTGCGGGTTTTACCTACGCGCTGAGCGTTGCCGATCAATACGTCAAAAGTGGTGCGGTGAAATACGCGCTGGTGATCGGTTCCGATACCTTGTCTCGTACCTTGGATCCTGAAGATCGCGGCACGCTGATTCTATTCGGTGATGGTGCGGGGGCCGTGCTGTTAACACCATCCGAGCAACCGGGTATTCTTTCTACCCATCTGCATGCCGATGGCCGTTATGGCGAATTGCTGGCGTTGCCGAATCAAGGACGTAGCCTCTCAGATGCACCTGCTTACCTGACGATGGCGGGTAATGAAGTCTTTAAAGTGGCTGTGACTGAACTGGCACATATTGTTGAAGAAACGCTGCAAGCGGCTCAACTGGACAAAAGTGAATTAGACTGGCTGGTGCCTCATCAGGCTAACCTGCGAATCATCAACGCTACGGCGAAAAAGCTGGGCATGGGAATGGACAAAGTGGTGGTGACGTTGGATCGTCATGGTAATACCTCTGCGGCTTCCGTGCCTTCAGCGCTGGATGAAGCGGTACGCGATGGGCGCATTAAACCAGGACAACTGGTGCTGCTTGAAGCCTTCGGTGGCGGTTTCACCTGGGGTTCCGCGCTGGTTCGTTTTTAATTAAACAGGATTGTGATATGACGCAATTTGCAATGGTATTTCCCGGTCAGGGATCGCAGACGGTAGGTATGTTGGCTGAACTGGCAGCAGAATACCCTATCGTCACCGAAACGTTTGCTCAGGCTTCTGAAGCGCTAGGTTATGACTTGTGGCAGCTTACCCAACAAGGGCCGGCTGAAGAGTTGAATAAAACCTGGCAGACGCAGCCTGCATTACTGACCGCATCTGTTGCTATCTGGCGTGTCTGGCAGCAGCAGGGCGGAAACACGCCAGCGTTGATGTCAGGCCATAGCCTCGGTGAATATTCAGCATTGGTCTGCGCGGGTGTTCTGGATTTCCAACAGGCTGTCCGTTTGGTTGAATTGCGTGGACAACTGATGCAAGAAGCGGTGCCGGAAGGAACGGGCGCAATGTATGCGATTATCGGACTTGATAATGATGCTATCGCCAACGCGTGTGAAGCATCCGCGCAGGGGCAGGTGGTCTCTCCGGTAAACTTTAATTCACCGGGTCAGGTGGTGATTGCCGGCAATAAAGAGGCCGTTGAGCGTGCTGGTGCTGCGTGTAAAGCGGCAGGTGCGAAGCGTGCGTTGCCGCTGCCTGTCAGCGTACCGTCTCACTGTGCGTTGATGGAGCCCGCCGCGAAGAAACTGGCGGTTGCGCTGGAATCCGTGACATTTAATACGCCGGTCATCCCGGTGGTCAATAATGTTGATGCACGCATTGAAACAACACCGGAAGCCATTCGCAATGCGCTGGTGCGCCAACTTCATTGCCCAGTACGCTGGACTGACTGTGTGGAGTTTATGGCTTCTCAGGGCGTTGAGTCACTGTTAGAAGTCGGGCCGGGTAAAGTATTGACTGGCTTAACCAAACGAATCGTCGATACCCTGACAGCAGTTGCGGTGAACGATCCAGCTTCTCTGTCAGCGGCGATTGAGAAATAAGAACGGAGAAGACAATGAGTTTTGAGGGGAAAATTGCACTGGTTACCGGTGCAAGCCGTGGTATAGGGCGTGCCATCGCCGAGACGTTGGTTGCCCGCGGGGCAAAAGTCATTGGTACTGCGACCAGCGAAAAAGGGGCTGAAGCTATTAGCGGCTGGCTGGGTGAGAACGGTAAAGGTTATATGCTGAATGTTGCCGATGCGGCATCAGTGGAAAGCGTATTAGCGGAAATTCGCGCAGAATTCGGGGAAATTGATATTCTTATCAATAACGCGGGGATTACCCGTGATAACCTGTTGATGCGTATGAAAGATAATGAATGGCACGATATTCTGGATACCAATCTGACATCGGTATTCCGTATGTCTAAAGCAGTAATGCGTGCCATGATGAAGAAACGTTTTGGCCGGATCATTACCATCGGTTCTGTTGTGGGAACGATGGGTAATGCAGGACAAGCTAACTACGCGGCAGCGAAGGCGGGGCTGATTGGGTTCAGCAAATCTCTCGCGCGTGAAGTGGCTTCTCGTGGTATTACGGTCAACGTGGTCGCGCCTGGTTTTATTGAAACGGATATGACTCAGGCATTGACAGAAGAACAGCGAGCAGGCATTTTGACGCAGGTTCCAGCTAACCGACTCGGTGATGCTAAAGAAATCGCCAGTGCTGTTGTATTTTTAGCCTCTGATGACGCTGCTTACATTACTGGCGAAACGTTGCATGTCAACGGCGGCATGTATATGATCTAAAAAGCTCGAAAATTATTTGCTTTATTTGCGGTGATAACCGCAAAATAGCACAAAATCGTGGTTCGACCAGCCGAGATTTTGTTGCATCTTTTCAAACATTTTATACACTACGAAAACCATCGCGAAAGCGAGTTTTGATAGGAAATTTAAGAGTATGAGCACTATCGAAGAACGCGTTAAGAAAATCATCGTTGAACAGCTTGGTGTTAAGCAGGAAGAAGTCGTAAACAATGCTTCTTTCGTTGATGACCTCGGCGCTGATTCTCTTGACACCGTTGAGCTGGTAATGGCTCTGGAAGAAGAATTTGATACTGAGATTCCAGACGAAGAAGCTGAAAAAATCACGACTGTTCAGGCAGCCATTGATTTCATTCAGGCTAACCAGCAGTAAGCGAACATATCTAGGCGGTCATTCGACCGCCTAAGTTTTTTTGTCCCGCAGTGTTTTTTTCCCTCCCTGGAGGATAAGCGTGTCTAAGCGTCGAGTAGTTGTGACCGGACTGGGCATGTTATCTCCTGTCGGCAATACAGTTGAGTCTACCTGGAGTGCTCTTCTTGCCGGTCAGAGTGGTATCAGCCTGATCGACCATTTCGATACTAGTGCCTATGCAACGCGTTTTGCTGGCTTAGTAAAGGATTTTAATTCTGAGGAATTCATTTCGCGTAAAGAAGCTCGCAAAATGGATGCCTTTATTCAATACGGCGTTGCTGCTGGCGTTCAAGCCATGCAGGACTCCGGTTTGGAAGTAACGGAAGAGAACGCGCCGCGTATCGGTGCGGCGATTGGTTCCGGCATCGGTGGTTTGGGTCTTATTGAAGAGAACCATACTGCGCTGGTGAACGGTGGCCCGCGTAAAATCAGCCCGTTCTTCGTGCCGTCAACCATCGTCAATATGGTGGCTGGGCATCTGACTATCATGTTCGGACTACGTGGCCCAAGTATCTCTATCGCGACGGCCTGTACATCTGGCGTGCATAATATTGGTCAGGCAGCGCGCATTATTGCTTACAACGATGCGGATGTGATGCTGGCGGGTGGCGCAGAAAAAGCCAGTACGCCATTAGGCGTGGGTGGGTTTGGTGCTGCGCGTGCGTTGTCTACACGTAACGACAACCCCCAGGCGGCAAGCCGTCCGTGGGATAAAGACCGTGATGGTTTTGTGCTCGGCGACGGTGCGGGCATCATGGTGCTGGAAGAGTATGAACACGCGAAGAAGCGCGGTGCGAAAATCTATGCAGAAATTGTTGGATTTGGCATGAGCAGCGATGCGTATCATATGACGTCTCCGCCGGAGAACGGCTCAGGCGCCGCGTTGGCGATGGAAAATGCGCTGCGTGATGCAGGTGTATCAACGAGCCAGATCGGCTATATCAACGCGCATGGCACCTCTACGCCAGCAGGCGATAAAGCTGAAACACAGGCAGTGAAATCCGTATTTGGTGCAGATGCCGGTAATGTGCTGGTGAGTTCGACAAAATCCATGACGGGTCACTTGCTCGGTGCCGCAGGCGCAGTGGAATCCATCTTCAGCATTCTTGCTCTGCGCGATCAGGCTGTTCCGCCAACGCTTAATCTGGATAACCCAGATGAAGGCTGCGATCTGGATTTTGTGCCGCATGAGGCGCGTCAGGTCAGCAATCTGGAATATGTACTGTGTAACTCTTTCGGTTTCGGTGGAACCAACGGTTCTCTGATCTTCCGTAAGATTTAATTACGGCTACGCCGCGATTAACTTGTGCATTAAAAATGCCAGTCACATTAAGTGGCTGGCATTTTTTTTAACCGTTCTGTTCGGCAGACTTGCTCATTTCACAACCCTATAGAGGGATTGCACTTTCGGCTGTGGCGTAGTGCCTGATACCGACACTCAATAGGCCAACTTGACGGACATAAACGGGGGCGGTGCTTTTGCGAAAGATGGCAGGCGCTTTTGAACTACGCTCGTGTGGCTCTGGAATTGGAGCCGGGTGAGGCTATGGCTTTCGTTATATACATTAAAATATAGCGCTGATAATATAACCTCACTATTAGAGCCAGCAGGAGAGCCGGCATCCCATGAAATTTTTGACCCCTTTGTTTTTATTCGCACTCTCTTTCTTCACCAGCACACCTATTCATGCAGACGTTGTATCACGCCAGGTTACAGATGATGCGGGGCACACGGTTGTTCTTAAAGGCCCCGTATTGCGCATTGCCGACGCCTGGTATGCGCATCATTCTTTATTGATGGCGTTGGGGGTTGGTGATCGTATCGTTGCTACGGTTAACCATCCTGAAGATCGGCCGTGGATGTTTAAGGTACAACCATCTTTGAATTCGGCGCTGCACGCGAATGGCTTAACATTTAATAGTGAATCTTTGCTGTCATCGGGTGTAGATGCCGTCTTTGTGTCACGCGGTAATAGCGATGTAGAGGCATATCGACAGGCGAAACTGCCGGTGTTGGAAATGTTTTTTAACGATTATCCGTCTATGAAACGTTCAATGCTGAATACTGCGCAAGCCATTGGTACACCTGAAGCGCTACAGCGGGCGGAGCAGTATAACCAGTATCTGGAAGAGACGATTGCCACCGTCGTGCAAAAGACGAATGGATTACCTGAGGCGCAGCGTCCTCGCGTTTTACACATTGCTTCATTACAGCCGCTCAAGATTGACGGGAAGGGTACGCTGGTCGATACCTGGATCACATTAGCCGGTGGTAGGAATGCGGCTGCTAGTGTGAAGGGAAACTTGCATGAAGTCTCGCCAGAAGAGGTGCTGGCGTGGCAGCCTGATATCATCATTATCGAGGGCAGTGCGGGTGAGATCTCGCAATCACCTTATGCCGATCTGTTCAAGGGGCTTGACGCAGTACGACAGCAACGCGTTTGGAAGAATCCCGTTGGCGTTTTCCCGTGGGATCGGTACGGCGTCGAAACGGCCTTGCAACTGAAGTGGGCTGCATCGCGTCTTCATCCTGATTTATTTCCTGATATGGATATGACCAGTGTGACGCAGGATTTTTACTCGCGCTTTTTTAACTACGCGTTGAGTTCGGACGATGCAAAACGTATTTTGACCGCATTGCCTCCGTCCAGTGGTGAATGAGTATTCTACGTACTGCTAACGATGGATTGGGTTGATGTGCTGAGATCCGTTGGCGATAACATGGACGTTGTTTAGAAAATGACCGGGATGGCCGCATGCTTCGTTGCTATCCCTCTTGTTTGATATGAGTCTGATGTGCGCGTTTTTCTTAAGCCACCTTTCAATTTATATTCAATACCTTACTCCCTTATTATTATCCCCGTTTTGCTGCCTGCATTCATTCCTTGTGATGAGGTGGATGTACTACCATGCCGATCCGTAAACAAGCCGCATTACCGCTTGTTCGATTTTGAATAAAATCAGATACCCCTGCTTGTCGGTGATGCAGTTTTACTGGCAAGCTAGCGATGAAGAATGATACGGAGCCTTTATTATGCAGTGGGTTAATGGTCAATTGCAGGAACAGCTCCCGGTACTCGATCGGGGTACACAGTATGGCGATGGCTGTTTTACAACGGCCAGAGTATGTGATGGCGACGTTATCTGGCTTGATCGGCATATCACGCGTCTGCAACAGGCTGCTATGCGTTTGTTATTCCCGAGCGTTGACTGGGCAAGCCTGAGCGTTGAAATGAAGCAGGCGGCACAGGGACGATCGAGCGGTGTAGTGAAAGTCATGCTAACGCGGGGCGTCGGCGGGCGTGGCTATAGCGCCCAAGGTTGTATGCAGCCCACCCGAATCGTGATGCAGGCAGGCTATCCTGCGCACTATGCTGACTGGCGCGAACGAGGCATTAGCCTGAATTTAAGCCCTGTGGCATTAGCGAAAAATCCGCTGTTGGCGGGAATAAAGCATCTCAATCGGCTCGAACAAGTGCTGATTCGTGCGCATCTTGACCAGACATCAGCCGATGAGACCCTCGTGCTTGACACCTCTGGTGTGCTAGTGGAATGCTGTGCCGCTAATTTATTTTGGCGTAAAGGGCATCGGGTTTATACGCCGGATTTATCCCAGTCAGGAGTGGATGGCGTTGCCCGGCAGCACATCATCTCCCTGCTGGCGGGTTCTGATTTCGAGCTAGGGATCGTTAGTGAACCCGTTACCGTATTGGCCGATGCGGATGAAGTGCTGATTTGTAATGCATTGATGCCGATAGTCCCCGTGAATCAGGCGCATGTCTGGCGTTACCACTCCCGAGAGCTTTATCAATTCCTGAGTTCTGACTGCTAGTAGATGGTTGATTTATGAAAAAAAAGAAAGTTGGTTTGCTGATTATCGCTGCGGTTGTATTGATGCTGCTGGTCGCGTGGCAGAAAATGCAGCGTTTTGCCGGGTCTCCATTGGCTATCGAGAAGGAAACCATTTTCACGCTTCCGGCCGGTACAGGAAGAGAAGGGCTGGAAACGCTGTTGCTCGACCAAAAAATTATTACCGATGGCGCATTTTTTCCGTGGTTGCTGCGTATTGAACCTGAATTGGCAAAATTCAAAGCAGGGACATATCGTTTTACGGCGGGAATGACCGTTCGCGAGATGCTGGCGTTATTGTCCAGCGGAAAGGAAGCCCAATTCTCAATCCGTTTTGTTGAAGGATCACGCCTGAAAGAGTGGCTTGCCACATTGCAGCAGGCACCGTATATCAAGCATGTACTGGGCGATAAAACCGAGCAGGACATTGCCACGCAGTTGAAAATCAACGATAAAACGAACCCGGAAGGCTGGTTTTATCCTGACACCTATTCATACACGGCGGGGACGAGCGATAGCACGTTGCTGCAACGTGCACATCAGCGTATGAAAAAAACGGTGGATGAAGTATGGAAAGGGCGTGAAGAAGGGTTGCCCTATAAAACGCCAGACGAATTGCTGACAATGGCGTCGATTATTGAAAAAGAAACGGCGATCGCTGAGGAACGCACTCAGGTTGCTTCTGTTTTTGTTAACCGCTTACGGTTAGGTATGCGGCTACAGACCGACCCCACGGTGATCTATGGTATGGGGGATGACTACAAGGGTGTGATAACCCGTAAAGCATTAGATACGCCAACGCCTTACAATACTTATGTGATTCCCGGCTTACCGCCAACGCCAATCGCGATGCCGGGAAAAGCCTCATTGGATGCGGCTGCGCACCCAGCCAAAACGTCATACCTGTATTTTGTGGCGGATGGAAAAGGTGGGCACAGTTTTACCACTAACCTTGAAGACCATAATCGCGCTGTGAGGGTATACCGCTCAGCGTTAAAGGAACGGGATGGACAGTAAATTTATCGTCATTGAAGGGTTGGAAGGCGCGGGAAAGACCACCGCACGCAATATTGTGGTGGAAACGCTGCGATCGCATGGCGTGAAAGAGGTGGTATTCACGCGAGAACCGGGTGGTACGCCACTGGCGGAGAAGTTACGCGAGCTTATCAAGCAGGGAATGACGGATGAGAAGGTTACCGACAAAGCGGAAGTCCTGATGCTGTATGCCGCCAGAGTACAACTGGTGGACAATGTTATTAAACCTGCGCTGGCTAATGGGCAATGGGTGATCGGCGATCGTCACGATCTCTCTTCACAGGCCTATCAGGGCGGTGGACGTAGGATCGATCAGCAGTTGCTGCGTTCACTGCGTGATACCGTATTGGGCGATTTTCGTCCTGATCTGACGCTCTATCTTGATTTACCGCCGGCTCTCGGTTTGCAGCGTGCGCGTCAGCGGGGTGAACTGGATCGGATTGAGCAGGAGTCGCTGGCTTTCTTTGAACGTACGCGTTCCCGCTATCAGGAACTGGCAGCGGAGGATGACCGTATTCTGACGATCGATGCCTCGCAATCCATTGAGGCCGTCAGTGCGGATATTCAGGTGGTGCTACAGCAGTGGTTGCAGCAACAAGGCTTGCCGCCTGTCGCGCAGGAGCAGTGCTGATGGAATGGTATCCGTGGCTGAATGTATCTTATCGGCAGCTTATCGCTCAATATCAGGCAGGCAGAGGACATCATGCCGTGTTGCTGCATGCGCTGCCGGGTATGGGCGATGAATCGCTGATGTATGCGTTGAGCCGCTGGTTGATTTGCCAGCAGCCAGAGGGGATGAAAAGCTGCGGTCACTGCCACTCTTGCAATTTGATGACCGCGGGAACGCACCCTGATTGGCATGTGCTAAGCCCGGAAAAAGGCAAACATAGCCTGGGTGTCGATCCGGTACGTGGCGTCGTGGAAAACGTGTATCAACATTCCCGACAAGGTGGAGCAAAAGTGATCTGGCTGGCTGCCGCAGAGCAACTGACCGAGGCCGCCGCGAATGCGTTGTTGAAAACGCTGGAAGAGCCGCCACAGAATACTTTCTTTTTATTTGGCTGCCGTGAACCCGCCCGACTGCTGGCAACGCTACGCAGCCGTTGTCTGTATCACTATCTGGATGTCCCGAACGAGACACAGAGCGTGCTGTGGCTGAATGCGCGTCATCGCCATGACAGCAAGGCCTTGCGCACGGCATTGAGATTGCAATCGGGTGCGCCGCTGGCGGCGGAGGTGTTATTACAGCCAGAACGTTGGAAACAGCGTGACGGGCTGTGCCAGGCATTTTCTGCCGCGCTGACTTCACGGGATCTGCTCTCGTTGATACCGCAACTGAATCATGATGATGCCGATGTGCGTATTCACTGGCTGGCCGCGCTACTGCTGGATGCCCTGAAAGCGCAGCAGGGTGCCAGTGCGCAGGTGGTGAATCAGGATCAGAGCGAACTGGTCGAGCGTCTGGCGCATGAGCCTGCCGCGCATTTGCAGTATGAGCTGCAACAGTGGCTGGCCTGCCGGCAAAAATTGCTGACCGTCACGGGGGTCAATCGTGAGCTATTGCTGACGGAACGCCTGCTGGATGGGGAACGTACGTTGGCTTCATTGGTGAAGCGCGACAGCCATCCTTTTTCTGTTTAATTACTATCGAGTAAATATCATGTTGTTAGTGGATTCCCACTGTCACCTTGACGGTCTGGATTATCAGTCATTGCATAAAGATGTCTCCGATGTGCTGGAGAAAGCGAAACGTCGCGATGTTGGCTTTCTGTTGGCGGTGGCGACGACGCTGCCTGGCTATCGTGCCATGCTGGAGTTAATTGGCGAACGCGATAATGTGGCCTTTTCCTGCGGCGTACATCCGCTTAATCAGGACGCTCCCTATGATTATGCCGAACTGCGTGAGTTAGCCAGCGCGAATCATGTGGTGGCGATGGGGGAAACGGGGTTGGACTATTTCTATCAGCAGGAGACGAAAGCCCAGCAGCAGGCGTCATTTCGCGAACATATTCGTATTGGCAATGATCTGAACAAACCGGTCATCGTGCATACGCGCGCCGCTCGTGAAGATACGCTGGCGATTCTGCGTGAGGAACAGGCGGAGAAATGCAGCGGCGTTCTGCACTGCTTTACGGAAGATTTGGTTACGGCAAAGGCCCTGCTGGATATGGGGTTCTACATCTCGTTTTCTGGGATTGTGACATTCCGTAACGCAGAAGAATTGCGAGACGTTGCACGTTACGTGCCACTGGATCGGATGCTGATTGAAACGGACTCACCCTGGTTAGCGCCCGTCCCGTTCCGAGGTCAGGAAAACCAGCCGGCGTATGTGCGTGATGTCGCGGAGTATCTTGCTGTGCTGAAAGGAACATCGCTGGAAGCTCTTGCGGCTGCCACGACAAAAAATTTCTCCCGTCTGTTTCACATCGATCCGACTCGGTTGACCGCTGCGCAATAGTGGCTGAGAATAGCCGAGTTTTTTTTATCTGTGTAATTAATAGCGCTGCATAATCCCCTTGAACAGGTTTTTCTTCTTCAGGGGGAGGTGTTTTTTAGCGAGATATCGCAAAAAAGTGCAATGTTCGTTCGATCTCAGCCTATTGGCGTGTGGAAACGTGATAGCAATCAAACATTGTGAACGCTATTTATTTTACTCTGCGTAAAAATTAAGGGGGCTAAGACACCCCAACTCGCAAAGGCCATCCTCCCCGCCTTTGCTTATATGAAGTATCAGAAGTAAAAGCACTATTACTCAGGAGCACACTCAATTATGTTCAAGAATGCATTCGCAAACCTGCAAAAAGTAGGTAAGTCGCTAATGCTGCCCGTATCCGTACTCCCTATTGCAGGTATTCTGCTGGGTGTCGGTTCGGCCAATTTTAGCTGGTTGCCTGAAATTGTCTCCAGCGTCATGGCACAGGCCGGTGACTCGGTGTTTGCCAACATGCCGCTGATTTTTGCTATTGGTGTTGCCCTGGGCTTCACTAATAACGACGGTGTTTCCGCACTGGCGGCGGTGGTGGCTTATGGCATCATGGTAAAAACCATGGCCGCGATTGCGCCACTGGTGCTTAATCTGCCGGCTGCCGAAATTACGGCGAAGCACCTGGCGGATACCGGTGTTCTGGGCGGGATCATCGCTGGTGCGATTGCCGCGTATATGTTCAACCGTTTCTATCGAATCCAACTGCCTGAGTATCTGGGCTTCTTTGCCGGTAAACGCTTCGTGCCGATCATTTCCGGCTTGACGGCGATCGCGACAGGTGCGGTGCTGTCTTTCATATGGCCACCGGTCGGTAGTGCGATCCAAACGTTTTCACATTGGGCGGCGAATGAGAACCCGATGTTGGCATTCGGTATTTATGGGATCGTTGAACGTTCTTTGGTGCCGTTCGGTCTGCACCATATCTGGAACGTGCCTTTCCAAATGCAAGTGGGTGAGTTCACTAATGCGGCGGGCCAGGTTTTCCACGGTGATATCCCGCGTTATATTGCCGGTGACCCGACTGCGGGGAAATTGTCCGGCGGCTTCCTGTTCAAAATGTACGGTCTGCCAGCCGCGGCTATTGCTATCTGGCATTCGGCTAAACCAGAAAACCGCGCGAAGGTTGGCGGTATCATGATCTCTGCGGCGCTGACCTCGTTCCTGACGGGTATCACTGAGCCGATTGAGTTCTCCTTCATGTTTGTTGCGCCGATCCTGTATGTGATCCATGCGATTCTGGCAGGTCTGGCGTTCCCAATTTGTATCCTGTTGGGGATGCGTGATGGTACAAGCTTCTCACACGGTCTGATTGACTTTGTGGTGTTGAGCGGCAATGGAAGCAACCTGTGGCTGTTCCCGATTGTAGGTCTGTGCTATGCGCTGATTTACTACACCCTCTTCCGCGTTCTGATTGCCAAACTGAACCTGAAAACGCCCGGACGTGAAGATAGCTCGTCTGAGCAAAACGCACAGGACAGCACCGAAATGGCTGCCGCTCTGGTTAGCGCGTTTGGTGGTAAAGAAAACATCACCAATCTGGATGCCTGCATCACCCGTCTGCGTGTTAGCGTAGGCGATGTGGCGAAAGTGGATCAGGCTGGCCTGAAAAAACTGGGCGCAGCCGGTGTGGTTGTAGCAGGTTCCGGCGTTCAGGCCATTTTCGGTACGAAATCTGATAACCTGAAAACCGATATGGACGACTACATCCGTAACCACTGATGTGTTGTTGGGGAGTTTCAAAGGGGCGAAAGCCCCTTTTTCTTTTCTATGGTGGGTCAATACCGCTGGCGCTGAGCGGTGACTTTGATCGTCAGGGCGCGAGCAGGCTGTTTTCGGGAGAGAGCGGGTATATTTTAGATTTTTTCTGCGTGTCGTATTTTGACCACCCGCACTAGAAATACACGAAGAAGGTTGAAAGAAATGGAATGTGTCACTCATACTGCCTACACGACATCGTTTAACGCCAGCTTTAACAAGGAAATCGATCATGGCTGAAGAAACCATTTTTAGTAAAATCATTCGCCGGGAAATTCCTGCCGATATCGTCTATCAGGATGAACTGGTTACCGCTTTTCGCGACATCGCGCCCCGTACGCCAACCCATATCCTGATTATTCCGAATGTCTTGATTCCTACCGTTAACGACACGGCGCCAGAGCATGAAGCGGCGCTGGGACGTATGGTGACGGTAGCGGGTAAGATTGCGCAGCAGGAAGGGATTGCAGAGGACGGCTATCGTCTGATCATTAACTGCAACCGGCACGGTGGACAGGAGGTTTATCACATCCATATGCATCTGCTTGGTGGCCGCGCACTCGGGCCTTTGCTGGCTAACTAGGGCTATGGTCATGGTTGGATCATTGTGCGAGAAAACCATCATGCGAGAAAATCATGCGTAACCCGATGCTTTTTCTGTCTGCGGGTCTGATGGTTGGGCTGTTGGCAGGCTGTAGTGCGCCACAGGTGTTGACCATCAATGAACGGCAAACGCTGGTATTGGATGCCCCCGTACTGTCGGCGGGGATTACGGCGGGGAAACCGTCGCTGGATTCAGAAGATGGCACGCTACGCGCCTCTTCTGTCGTCAGTAATGATGCCTTACAGGCGGTGACGGTACATTATCGTTTCTATTGGTATGATGAGAATGGACTGGACATATTGCCTTTTGAAGAGGTGCAATCCCTTGCGATCCCGCCACAGACGGAAATGACGGTTTATTCAACGCGCAGCAGTCCCAATGCGCGTCAGGTTCGTCTTCATCTATTTTTATAATGGTGTGCAGAGAGAGACTATATGAAAAAGTATCTAGGGGTGATACTCGCGACGCTGGTGCTGACAGGATGTCCCAGCCGTCCACCGGAACCGACTGAACCACCGGCGACGATTGAGCCGGTTGAGCCTCAAGTGCCGACTACGCCAACGTCGCCGCCGGGGGAATCTGTACCGCAACCGCCTAAAATCCAGACACTGAACTGGGAAGCCAGCATTAATCCGCTGGTGGCGCGGATGTTGAAAGCCGATGGCGTCACGCCAGGCAGCATACTGCTGGTGGATAGCGTGAAAAACAACACCAACGGATCACTGCCGATCGCAAAAGCGACAACGGCGTTGTACGGCGCATTATCTTCCGGCAAAGCGTTTACGCTGGTGCCGCGTGAGCAACTGGCCGCCGCGAAACAAACGCTGGGGCTTTCCGTTGATGACAGCTTAGGATCGCGCAGTAAGGCGATTGGTCTGGCACGTTATGTCAGTGCGCAGTATGTGCTGTATAGCGACGTTAGTGGTGATGTGAAATCACCGCAGATCGACATGCAACTGATGCTGGTGCAGACCGGTGAAATTGTGTGGTCAGGCAATGGCAGCGTTCAGCATTAACCAGGCAGGTATCCCGCAACGGCTGACGGCGACAATCCAGAAATATTTCCCGACGGTGGAAATGGGGGATATTCGCTTTGAACTGGTGGAGGGACTCAGCAGTAAAAGCTGGCGGATCCGTGGGCCGGGTATTGAATGGCTGGCGCGCCGCCAGTCGCCAACCGAGCGGAAGATGGGTGTCGATCGCCAGCGAGAATTCGCTCTGTTGCGACAGATGTCAGCGATAGAGCTTGCGCCACAGCCATTGCTATGGCGTGATGGCTGGCTAATTGTCGAGTGGGCACCGGGACGCATTGCTACGCCTGATGAGTTTCTGATGATGCTGGCTAATGGCGAAGTGGCACGGGTATTGTCCCAGCTTCATCGCCAGCCGTGCAGCGGTCATCCTCTCGATCTTAAAACGCTATTTGCTCAACACTGGCAGTTGATGGATCCGTGCCGCCGTTCGCCAGCGCTACTACGCGCCCACCACTATTTTCAGCGTGCGGCATTGCCCACGCCTTTGGCGCTGGCGCCTCTCCATCTGGATGTACATGCTGAAAATCTGCTGATTACACCGCAAGGAACGATGCTGATTGACTGGGAATACGCCTCAGATGGCGATATTGCCTTCGAACTGGCGTTCATCGTGCGAGCCAGCCAGATGGAAAGTCAGGCGCAAACGTATTTTCTACAAAGCTACCAGCGACATCGGCGAGGGTTTTCCGTGAGCCGCCTCCAGCAACAGATCATGCAGTGGTTCCCTTGGGTTGATTATCTGGTATTGATGTGGTTTGAGATCCGCTGGCAGCAAACGAAGAATCCCGAGTTTTTAGCAGACATTCCCGCGCTTTATCATCGGCTACAACGATGCCATCGGTTACAGCAGGGCTGAAACCGTAATTTTTGCGGTAGTGCTATTTTACTAAGCAGTCATATCTAAAGAATGAGGTTTTTGTGGGTCCGGTAATGTTAGATGTCGCCAGCTATGAGCTGGATGCAGAAGATCGTGAAGTGCTGGAACATCCGCTGGTTGGCGGCGTTATTCTGTTCACCCGTAATTTTCATGATGCGGCGCAGTTGCGTGAACTGGTGCGCCAAATCCGTGCAGCATCGCGCGAGCGTCTGGTTATTTCTGTCGATCAGGAAGGGGGACGGGTGCAGCGTTTTCGTGACGGATTTACGCGGCTGCCTGCGGCGCAGGCATTTGCGGCATTAAATAGCGTGACGGAAGCCCAACGTCTGGCGGAAGAGGGCGGCTGGCTCATGGCGGCAGAAATGATCGCGATGGATATCGATATCAGCTTTGCCCCGGTGCTGGATATTGGTCATCAGAGTGCGGCGATTGGCGAACGGTCGTTCCACGAACAGCCCGAGACGGCGCTGGCGGTAGCACAGAGCTTTATTCGCGGCATGCACAGCGCGGGCATGAAGGTAACAGGTAAGCACTTCCCCGGTCACGGCGCGGTCAGTGCGGATTCACACAAAGAAACGCCGCGCGATCCGCGCCCGCTTGCGGAGATTCGCGCACGCGATATGCTGATTTTTAAAGAACTGATCCAGCGTCAGCAGTTGGATGCGATCATGCCTGCCCATGTGATTTATACGGAGGCCGATCCACGCCCAGCCAGCGGCTCGCCTTACTGGCTCAAAACGGTGCTGCGTGAAGAGTTGGGCTTTGGTGGCATCATTTTCTCCGACGATCTTTCAATGGAGGGGGCCGCCGTGATGGGCAGTTATTCTGAACGGGCGCAGGCGGCGTTGCAGGCAGGATGTGACATGATTCTGGTTTGCAATCATCGTGAAGGGGCGGTCAGCGTGCTGGATAACCTGTCCCCGGTCAACGCGGAGCAGCTCACACGCCTATATCATCAGGGTTCGTTTTCTCGTCGGGAACTGCTGGATTCGCCACGCTGGAAGCAGGCAAATCAGGCGCTTACGTCACTCAGCGAGCGTTGGCAGGCGCATAAAAATGGCGAGAAATAGGTAACCCAGCCAGTGGTGAGGATAAAAGATGATTATCTATTTGCACGGTTTTGACTCGACCAGCCCCGGTAACCATGAAAAGGTTCTACAGCTTCAGTTTATTGATGAAGACGTTCGGCTGATTAGCTACAGCACGTTGCATCCGCGTCATGATATGCAACATTTGCTCAAGCAGGTGGACAAGATGATTCAGCATTCTGACGACGATCGCCCACTGATTTGTGGCGTGGGGTTGGGCGGTTTCTGGGCTGAACGGGTCGGTTTCCTGTGTGACATACGACAAGTCATCGTCAATCCTAACCTTTTCCCGCAGGAAAATATGGGTGGGAAAATCGATCGCCCGGAAGAGTATCTGGATATCGCCACGAAGTGCGTGGCGAATTTTCGTGAAAAGAACCGCGATCGCTGTATGGTGATGCTTTCCCGTCACGATGAAATGCTCGACAGTCAGCGCAGCGCGCAGATGCTGGAAGCGTATTACGAGATCGTCTGGGACGATATTCAGACGCATAAATTCAAAAGTATTTCTCCCCATCTACAGCGGATAAAAACCTT
This sequence comes from Pectobacterium fontis, assembly GCF_000803215.1. Taxonomy (GTDB): domain Bacteria; phylum Pseudomonadota; class Gammaproteobacteria; order Enterobacterales; family Enterobacteriaceae; genus Pectobacterium; species Pectobacterium fontis. Next base: position 108,183 of record NZ_JSXC01000038.1, on the reverse strand, counting down.
CAAAGCGCTGGGCTGAGTTTGTATTCACGCTGCTCGGTTACCCAGTGTTGCTATTCCTTCTGATGTCCTGATGGGGGGATCAGGAGGAATGACAGGATCTATTGACGCCTCTTAGTGAGTTTAGCGCTGCATAAGCACCCACTTCAGCCTTTTCCCTTCATACTGCGTTCTGCTAATTCATTGAAATAAAAATGGAATTTTCTCGTAAAAAATTGCCACGACAAAATAAATTGATATATATCAATTTTGGTATGACCAAATAACCTAGCGTGCTATTCTTGCAGCAGATATCAGGCTTAACTTACGCGAACCCTATGTTATATAAGGATATTATTTTTTACTCTTTATTAACTATTGGTTCACATTTCAGGGGGTCATTTTGACATCACCAACCAAAAAAATTGTCATTGTCGGCGGCGGCGCTGGTGGGCTTGAGCTGGCAACAAGTTTGGGTCACAAACTTGGACGCAAGAAAAAAGCAGAGATTACGCTGGTGGATCGTAACCATAGCCACCTGTGGAAACCGTTGCTGCATGAAGTGGCGACCGGTTCGCTGGACGACGATATGGATGCGCTGAGCTATCTGGCACACGCCCGCAATCACTATTTCCAGTTCCAACTGGGCATGCTGACGGACATCGATCGCGAGCAGCAGCACATTCAACTCGCTGAAGTGTGTGACGATCAGGGCGACGTTCTGGTTGCGGCGCGCCGTATCCCGTATGACATTTTGGTGGTGGCATTAGGCAGTGCCTCGAATGATTTCGGCACACCGGGCGTGAAAGATCACTGTATTTTCCTGGATAACCCGAAACAGGCTCGCCGTTTCCACAATGAAATGCTGAATTTGTTCCTGAAATTCACAGCAAATCAGAACGAAAAAGAGCGGGTGAATATTGCGATTGTGGGCGGCGGGGCGACGGGTGTTGAGCTGTCTGCTGAATTGCATAACGCGGTAAAACAGTTGCACAGCTACGGTTTTGACGGGTTAGATAACCAAACGCTGAATGTGACGCTGGTGGAAGCGGGTGAACGCATTCTACCTGCACTGCCGCCACGCATTTCCGCGGCAGCGCATCAGGAGCTGACTAATATCGGCGTTCGTGTACTGACGAAAACCATGGTAACCAGTGCAGAAAGCGGTGGCCTGAATACCAAAGATGGTGAATTTATTGAGGCCGACCTGATGGTTTGGGCTGCTGGAATCAAAGCACCAGATGCGATGAAAGAGATTGCGGGTCTGGAAACCAACCGCATTAACCAACTGGTGGTTGAGCCAACGTTGCAGACGACGCGCGATCCCAATATTTTCGCCATCGGCGATTGTGCTTCCTGCCCGCAGGAAGGTGGCGGTTTCGTGCCACCGCGCGCGCAAGCGGCTCACCAGATGGCATCACGTTGCCACAGCAATATCATCGCGTTGCTGAACGGACAAACGCTGAAACCTTACGTCTACAAAGATCACGGTTCGCTGGTTTCGCTGTCTAAATTCAGTACGGTTGGCAGCCTGATGGGGAACCTGATGCGGGGTTCGGTGATGGTAGAAGGACGGATTGCACGTTTCGTTTATATCTCTCTCTATCGCATGCACCAGGTTGCCCTGCATGGCTATGTGAAAACCGGCCTGATGATGCTGGTGGGTGGGATCAACCGGGTGATTCGCCCGCGTCTGAAGCTGCATTAATTCCTGATAGCTGACATCTTTCTGCTACGGGCGTGAACGCGATTTCACGCTCGTCTTCTTTTTTGTCATCGGCTATTGATCCTTGCGCGATAGCTTCCTCTTTCCACCCACCGCTCACACGTTCAGCAACCTGGGCGTAACGCGATTCTCTTTCTCGGCTTACTCCACTGATATAACAGTAGAAAATATCGTCCTATTACCAATTGCAGTTAAGATAATTCCCAAATGACGGTTTTATGTTACGAATCTGACACTTTTGGTTAATTAGTCTTATTGCGAGAGTATGAAACATTGTGCAGACTTTCCACTGTTTACAGATGGCGTAGCACGCACGCCGAAAATTCTGAATGCGAGTATTCAGAAGGAACCATCGGATTCATCGCGTTAAACGCGAGCTGGCGTAAAGCAAATCTTACGGCAGGATTGCAGATGGGGAATGCGTGAGAATAGATTCGGGAGGTATCCTGTGAACAAATCAATGTTAGCGGGTGTAGGTATTGGTGTGGCTGCGGCATTGGGTGTGGCGGCGGTGGCGAGTATGGATATGTTCTCCTCTAAACCTCAGTTTGCACAGGTGCTAACAGCAACACCAATCAAAGAAACGGTCAAAACACCTCGTCAGGAGTGTCGTAACGTTACGGTTACGCATCGTCGTCCGGTACAGGATGAACACCAGATTGCCGGATCGGTGCTGGGGGCGGTGGCCGGTGGCGTTCTGGGGCACCAGTTTGGCGGTGGTCGCGGTAAAGACGTCGCGACGGTAGCAGGTGCACTGGCCGGTGGCTATGCGGGCAACCGTGTACAAAGCGGTATGCAGGAAAATGATACGTACACGTCACAGCAACAGCGCTGCCAGACGGTGTATGACAAATCACAAAAAGTTTTAGGCTACGATGTCACCTATAAAATCGGCGACCAGCAGGGCAAAATCCGCATGGATCGTGATCCGGGCACACAAATTCCCGTGGATAGAAATGGTCAATTAATTCTGAACCAACAGAGCTGATTTGCCCTGACGTCTACGTTTTGGCGCTGACACCCCCCTCTAAAAACCGCGAGCCACCCCAATAAGGTGCTCGCGGTTTTTTCATTCTATACCCAGAGGCGATCGCAGAGGAAAAGGGAGGAATGCCTGTCTTATCAGAGTTAATGGCGAAAGATGACCTCTGCCCAGCGTGCTAGCCCGGCGGTAACAGAGCCAAAATCATTGCCGCTGGCGATAGGAATATCAGGCAGCAACTGCTGAATAGCCTGACGCAGCAATGGAGATCGTGCGCTACCGCCAGTCAGGTAAATCACGTCTGGACGGGTCTGACTCGTCTCTAATGCCAGCGTCACCTGCTGTTGAATACGCGTAAGCGGGTTATCGATAGCGCTATTCAGTTCATCCGCATGAATGCGCGTAGCCAGACCGGATTCGATAAAGTGTAAATCGGCGGTTGTTTCCGTGTGATTGGAAAGCGCTATTTTGCTTTCTTCTGCCACCTGAATGAGACGGTAGCTCAGGCGCTGCTGCCACACGGTCAGCAGTCTTTTTACCAATTCAGGCTGGCGTGCATCGCGGATCATCTCGTTGATGAATGTACGGCTGGCGGTGCTATGAAATTCTTTTTGTGCCGGAATATCGTTAATCGCGACGGCATTCCACCAAGTCATGATCGGCAGGGCGATACCTTTTTCCGTCTCGCTATTCATGCCAAGTAGTGGCATAAGCTGTTTGAACGCGAGCATGATGTCCAGATCGTTACCGCCAACGCGGCAACCGCTGTGTCCTAACAGACTTTGCGCACGTTGTTGCTGTTTATGCCACCGTGGCCCCATCAACAGCATGGAACAGTCGGTGGTGCCGCCGCCGATATCCACGACCAACACGCGTGTTTCTTTCGTTAATGTCGATTCAAAATCCAGCCCGGCGGCGACGGGTTCAAACTGAAAAACGACGTCTTCAAATCCGGCGCGGTGTGCCGCGCGGTCTAAAATTCCTTGCGCCTGCTGGTTGGCTTCTTCCCCGCCGATACTCTGGAAGTTAATTGGACGACCGATCACGGCCTGACGGATAGGCTGGTCAAGCTGGCTTTCTGCCTGCGTGCGGATATGCAGCATCATGGCGCAAACCAGATCTTCAAACAGCGCAATCTGCTGCGCTTTTAGGCCGACAGCCCCGAGGAAGGATTTCGGCGATTTAACGAACCATGTCTCTTCCGGGTCATCCATATAGTGGCGTAACGCCTCGCGCCCGAATTTTACGCTATCAGCTTGCACGCGAATGTCTTCCTCGCGGTTGTAGCTGATGGCGCGCTTGAGCAGCAACGCGTTCTCACCCTCAGCATTGACCTGATGGTGCCGCCATAACCACTCGCTAACCGCTTCACGCACGGGCGCGCACAGCAGGGAAGAAAGATAAGGCGAGCCATTTTCCAGCGACAGGAGCCGTGGCGCGCCTGAATCCATCACTGCCACGGAACAATTCGCCGTGCCGTAGTCAAAACCGATAAACATAGTGAGACTCCATGCCAGGAAAGAGAAGCCGCCAGAGATGGCGAGAGATAAAAAAGGGGGCGACTTTACTGCGTTACGGCAGTGCTTGTAAAGGCGGATGTATTGGTTGATGATAATACGTTGATATAGAAGTTAATAATGGAAAAAACACGAAGAAGGAACGGTGAATAAAATGAAAAAAGCAATACTTGTAACACTGCTGGTCATGGTGTCTTCGGCTCACGGAGCGAATAATTCCAGCGAATCCCCTGATGATCGACTTATTGTTTGCACGGCGTCTGCCCAAACGATTGCCGAGAGTAAAGCCTGTTTTGAGACTGCTTATCGGGGATGGGAGGGAATCATGAATCAGCAGTACCAATCGCTGATGCGGGATAAGTCGCAAACGGTTAAAGACTCGCTGAAAAAATCACAAGACGCCTGGATTCAATACCGTGATGCTTATATCGAAGCAGCGGAGAATACATATTGGGAATTCGAAGCGATGGGCAGGCAAAAGAAAGATGAGAAAGTAGAAGGAACTTGGCAAGTGTTAACCTACGACATGAAGGTGCGCATGGTTCGCGAAAGAGCCACCGAGTTGTTACAGGTGCGAAGAGGTATTCTTGATTTCTAATTCACAATGTTGATGAATGTCGATATGAATTCATAAAATAACGGGAACCCGAAGGTTCCCGTTTTAGTGTGAACGCGAATTACGCCGCCAGCGTATGCTGCGCCATGTTCTCCAGCAGCGAACCGATGAATTCAATGCGTTTTGGACGATCGCTCAAATCCTTCATAAATTTCAGGCGGGTTGGGCCATCAAGGCGGTAGGTGCCCGGATCGCGCTGTAACAGACCGATAAGATGGGACGGATCGACGCGATTTTGCTCACTGAATTCGATAAATCCACCTTTCTCATTGCCTTCAATCCGGCGAATACCCAACGCCTGTGCCTGCTGGCGCAACGCGGCAATCTGCAACAGATAGCGGCTGGAATCGGGAAGGAGGCCGAAGCGATCGATCAGTTCGACTTTCAGCTCATCCAGTTCGTCGGCGGTTTTCGCGCTGGCAATACGTTTGTACAGCGACAGGCGCGTATTGACGTCGGGAATGAAATCGTCGGGCAGCAGGGCAGGCAAACGCAGCTCGACATCGGTCTGGCTGTTGATCAAATCCTCCAGTGATGGCTCCCGGCCCGCTTTTAAGGCATCGACAGCGCTCTCCAGCAGTTCCATATACAGCGAGAAACCGACGCTGGTCATCTGCCCGCTCTGATCGTCACCGAGCAGTTCGCCTGCACCACGGATTTCCAAATCGTGCGTGGCCAGCGCAAAACCCGCGCCGAGGTCTTCCAGTGAAGCGATCGCTTCCAGACGCTTCTGCGCATCGGTGCTCATCGCTTTGGGGTTCGGCGTCAGCAGGTACGCATAAGCCTGATGGTGAGAACGCCCGACGCGACCGCGCAACTGATGCAACTGCGCCAGACCGAAGTGGTCGGCACGTTCGATAATAATGGTGTTAGCGCTTGGGATATCGATCCCGGTTTCGATGATGGTGGTACACACCAGCACATTAAAACGCTGGTGGTGGAAATCGTTCATCACGCGCTCTAATTCACGTTCGCGCATCTGACCGTGGCCGATAGCGATGCGTGCTTCCGGCACCAGTTCAGCCAACCGTTGGGCCGTTTTTTCGATATTTTCAACGTCGTTATAGAGGTAGTACACTTGTCCACCACGTAGCGTTTCACGCAGAATGGCTTCACGTACCACCAGATTGTCATATTCACGCACGAACGTTTTTACCGCTAAACGACGAGCCGGAGGGGTTGCGATGATCGACAGATCGCGCATGCCGCTCATCGCCATGTTGAGCGTACGCGGGATCGGTGTGGCGGTCAGCGTCAGGATATCGACATCGGCTCGCATCGCTTTGATGCGCTCTTTATGACGCACGCCGAAGCGGTGCTCTTCATCCACAATGAGCAGCCCTAAGTCGCGCCAGTGCACGTCACTCTGTAACAGTTTATGGGTGCCGATCAGAATATCGACTTTACCTTGCTGGGTTTCTTCCAGTACCTGAGTTTGCTCACGCGCACTGCGGAACCGGGAGATCATTTCAATTTTCACCGGCCAGTTGGCAAAACGATCGCGGAAGTTATCAAAATGCTGCTGGGCCAGCAGCGTCGTTGGCACTAGCACGGCGACCTGCTTATGGTTCTCCACCGCCAGAAACGCGGCGCGCATCGCGACTTCCGTTTTACCAAAACCGACATCGCCGCATACCAGACGATCCATCGCCAGCGGTTGGCACATGTCGCTCAGCACGGCGTTGATGGCCTGCGCCTGATCGGGCGTGGTTTCAAAAGGGAAACTTTCACAGAAAAGCTGGTACTGCGTTTTATCATGCTTAAACGCAAAGCCGCTTTTCGCCGCGCGTTGGGCATAAATATCCAACAGTTCGACGGCGACATCACGTACCTTCTCCGCCGCTTTTTGCCGTGCGCGTGACCAGGCATCGCCCCCCAATTTATGCAGCGGCGCATTCTCATCGGCACCGCCCGCATAGCGGCTGATTAAATGCAGTGAGGAAACGGGAACATACAGCTTATCTTCACCCGCATAGGTCAGAATCAGGTATTCGGCCTTGATGCCACCGGCTTCCAACGTGGTCAGCCCGGCATAGCGACCCACGCCGTGTTCGAGATGGACGACGGGCTGCCCCGGTCGCAGTTCCGCCAGATTGCGGATCAGCGTATCGGTGTTAATCGTGCGGCGATTATCCTGACGACGGCGGCTGACGCGCTCACCCAGCAGATCGCTTTCACAGATCAACGCGCGCTGGCGCAATGTATCAATAAAGCCGTGTTCGCTGGCGCCGATGAGCAGGTAAGTGCCACGCCCCTGGGCCTGTTCCAGCGTACTGATGGGCGTCGGGTTCAGTTTGATGCGCGCCAGCAACTCTTGTAGCGTTTCACGGCGGCCTTCGCTCTCGACGGAGAAAATGATCTGGCCTTCGAACTGTTCGATGAAGCGGCGTAGCGTATCCAGCGGTGATTTTTGCTGATGCTGAATCGCCAGATCCGGCAGTGGCAGATAGGCCAGATTCACGTTGGCGGCTTTTTCCGGCAGCGTGTCGGTTCTCAACTGCACGCGCGGCCATGCTTTCAACTCGGCGAACAGGCTGTCGACGCGCAGCCACAGCGAATCTGATGGCAACAGCGGGCGCATGGGATCGACACGGCGGCTTTCAAAGCGTTGCTGGATATCCAGCCAGAAGCGCTCGGCGCTCTGTTCGATGTTGCCGGTATTCACGATCAGCGTGTTGGCCGGGAAATAGCTGAATAGCGATGGCAGCGGTTCACTAAAGAATAACGGTTGCCAGTATTCGATCCCCGCGGGCCAGACGCCTTTACTGACCTGTTGATAAAGATGTTCGGCATCCCGCCGTACCTCGAACTGCTCGCGCCACTGGCTGCGGAAAAGTTCGATGGCGGTTTTATCGGTAGGGAACTCGTGTGCGGGCAGCAGATTAATGTGCGGTACTTCATTCAGCGTGCGCTGCGTATCGACATCGAACAGACGCAGGCTGTCGATCTCATCGTCAAAGAAATCGATACGATAAGGCTCTTCGCTTCCCATCGGGAACAGATCCAACAGCGCGCCGCGCGTCGCATATTCACCGTGTTCCATGACCTGATCGACGCTGCGATAGCCCGCCTGTTCCAACTGCGATCGCAACTTATCCCGCGAGAGGCGCTGGCCTTTTTTCAATACCAGTGCGTGGCCGTGCAGGAAACTGTGCGGGCAAACGCGCTGCATCAGCGTGTTGACTGGCAGAATCAGAACGCCGCGCGTCATGTTGGGCAATTGATAGAGCGTGGAAAGGCGGGTCGAAATAATTTCCTGATGCGGCGAGAAACTATCGTAGGGCAGCGTTTCCCAGTCAGGCAGCGTGGTGACATGCTGTTCGGTAAATTGCTGAATTTCATCGCGTAAGCGCAGGGCATTTTGCATATCAGGCGCGATAAGCACCACCAGCCCCGCGTGACGTTCAACGATCTCTGCACATTCGACGGCGCAGGCCGCGCCGGTTAACTGGCCCAGCAGGCGCTGCTCACCCGCTTTGGGCGGTAGCGAATAACGGTAATTTTCAGGCATCATCTGATTATCGGGTCTCGCCTCCCTGCATCCGGCCAGGAATAAGAAAAAGCCGTAGAGTGAGGGTGTTAGGGTTCCATAAAGCAGTACTACCCTTTATTATCCTTGATCACTTTGCTTTAGCAACCTTATCCAGACGGATTTCATGTATCAACCTGTCGCGTTATTTATTGGCCTGCGCTACATGCGTGGGCGTGCAGCAGACCGCTTTGGGCGGTTTGTTTCCTGGCTATCCGCCATTGGTATCACGCTCGGCGTAATGGCGCTGGTCACGGTACTGTCCGTGATGAACGGCTTCGAGCGTGAGCTGGAAGCGAATATTCTGGGTGTGATGCCTCAGGCGGTGATTTCTACGCCGCAAGGCTCACTAAATCCGGCACAGATCCCGGCTTCTTCCTTAAATTCTCTGCAAGGTGTGACGCGCGTTGCGCCGCTGACGACGGGCGATGTGGTGCTGCAAAGTGCCCGTAGCGTTGCCGTTGGCGTCATGCTGGGAATTGAGCCTGATGAGAAAGAGCCACTATCGCACTATCTGGTCAACGTCAAACAACAGCAGCTTCAATCTGGCCAGTATCAGGCGATTCTGGGCGAAAAACTGGCTGAACAGTTGGGCGTTAACGCGGGCGATCAGCTTCGTATCATGGTGACGAGTGCCAGCCAACTGACGCCGATGGGGCGCATTCCCAGCCAGCGTATCTTTACCGTTGCCGGAACTTTTGCCGCGAACAGCGAGGTGGACAGCTACCAACTGTTGGTGAACCAGCAGGATGCGTCTCGCTTGATGCGTTATCCGGCGAATCATATTACCGGCTGGCGTTTATGGCTGGAAAACCCGCTGTCGGTTGATACGCTGAGTACGCAAACGCTGCCGGAAGGCACGGTCTGGAAAGACTGGCGCGAACGTAAAGGTGAACTGTTTCAGGCCGTGCGCATGGAGAAAAACATGATGGGGCTGTTGCTTAGCCTGATCGTGGCCGTGGCAGCGTTCAATATTATTACGTCGCTGGGTTTACTGGTGATGGAAAAACAGGGAGAAGTCGCCATTCTGCAAACGCAGGGGTTGACTCAACGTCAGATTATGGCGGTGTTTATGGTGCAGGGAGGCAGCGCTGGCGTGATTGGCGCGTTGTTAGGTGCCTTGCTGGGGACGCTATTGGCCAGCCAACTGAATACGCTGATGCCAATACTGGGCGTATTGCTGGATGGTGCCGCGTTGCCGGTGGCGATCGACCCTATGCAGGTCGTGACGATCGCCATTTCCGCGATGGTGATTGCCCTCTTATCGACACTGTACCCGTCATGGCGCGCTGCCGCCGTTCAACCCGCTGAGGCTTTACGTTATGAGTGATTTACCGTTATTGCAGTGCACTAACCTGTCCAAGCGCTATCAGGACGGCAAGCTGTCTACCGACGTGCTGCGCGATGTCTCTTTTGCGATGAGCAGCGGGGAAATGATGGCGATAGTGGGAAGCTCTGGCTCGGGCAAAAGTACGCTGCTGCATATGCTGGGTGGGCTGGATACGCCAACGTCCGGCGAAGTGATCTTTAAAGGCCAGCCGCTCGGTTCGCTCTCGGCGGCGGCGAAAGCCGATTTACGCAATCGCGAGTTGGGTTTTATTTATCAGTTTCACCACCTGCTGCCGGATTTCACCGCGCTGGAAAACGTCGCGATGCCACTGCTGATTGGCAAAGTGTCCACCTCGCAAGCGCAGGATAAAGCCCGCGAGATGCTGGCGGCGGTTGGGCTGGAAGCGCGCAGTCATCATCGTTCCTCGGAGTTATCCGGTGGTGAGCGGCAGCGTGTCGCCATCGCCAGAGCGCTGGTTAATAGCCCATCGCTGGTGCTAGCGGATGAGCCGACCGGTAACCTCGACCAGCGCACGGCGGATACCATTTTTGAACTGCTGGGCGAACTGAACGTTCGGCAGGGCACCGCCTTTCTGGTCGTGACGCACGATCTGCAACTCGCCAGCCGACTGAATCGCCAACTGGAAATGCGCGACGGTCAGTTGCAGCAGGAACTGACTCTGATGGGAGCGCGGCAATGAGATTTCCTCCGCTCTCGCTGCTGATTGGTCTGCGCTTTAGTCGTGGCCGTCGGCGTGGCGGCATGGTTTCGCTGATCTCCGTCATTTCGACGTTAGGGATCGCCCTCGGCGTGGCGGTGTTGATTCTTGGCCTGAGCGCGATGAATGGGTTCGAGCGTGAACTGAATAACCGTATTCTCGCGGTCGTGCCGCATGGTGAAATTGCCCCGGTCAATCAGCCTTTTGAAGGCTGGCAGGATATCTTGCCGAAAATCGAACAGGTGCCTGGCGTTGCCGCCGCCGCGCCTTATATTAATTTCACCGGGCTGCTGGAAAACGGCGCCAAGCTTCAGGCAGTTCAGGTAAAAGGCGTCGATCCGCAGCAGGAAACACGCCTTAGCGCGCTGCCCAACTATGTGATCAATAATGCCTGGCAGCGGTTTCGCGCGGGCGAACAGCAGGTCATTATCGGGCAGGGTGTCGCGAAGGCGCTGAATGTGGCGGAAGGGGATTGGGTGACGGTGATGATCCCGAACAGTGACCCGGAAATGAAGCTGATGCAGCCTAAACGCATCCGGCTGCACGTTAGCGGCATTTTACAACTGAGCGGTCAGCTCGATCACGGCCTGGCGTTAATTCCGCTTGCCGATGCACAGCAGTATCTGGATATGGGACAGAGCGTAACGGGGATCGCCATCAAGGCGAAAGATGTCTTCTCCGCCAATAAACTGGTGCGTGATGCGGGGATGGCTACGAAAGCTTACGTCACTATTCGCAGTTGGATTGGCACCTATGGTTATATGTACCGAGACATCCAGATGGTGAGAACCATCATGTATCTGGCGATGATCCTGGTGATTGGCGTGGCCTGTTTTAATATTGTTTCAACGCTGGTGATGGCGGTGAAAGACAAAAGCAGTGATATCGCGGTTTTGCGTACGCTCGGCGCGTCAGACGGGCTGATTCGGGCTATCTTTGTCTGGTACGGGCTGTTGGCCGGGCTGTTGGGCAGCCTGATAGGTGCGGTGATAGGCGTGATTGCGGCCCTGCAATTGACACCGATTATTCACGCTATTGAATCCATCATCGGTCATAAGTTGCTGTCCGGCGACATCTATTTTATTGATTTCCTGCCGTCGGAACTGCATATGATGGATGTCTTTATTGTATTAGGTACGTCGCTGGTGCTGAGCCTGATTGCCAGTTGGTATCCGGCGCGGCGCGCCAGCCGGATTGACCCTGCCCGCGTGTTGAGTGGACAGTAAATTAAGTCAACGCACATGCGATTTGAGAGATGACGAGGTTATTCCCTACCGTGTGGGAAAGCGATCACACCCTAAGGAGCGGTCATGTACTACGGTTTTGACATGGGCGGTACGAAAATTGAGCTAGGCGTATTCGATGCGGAGTTGAATAAGGTGTGGCAGAAGCGAGTGCCGACGCCGCGCCATAATTATGATGACCTGCTCGCCACGCTGGTTGGCTTGGTGCATGAAGCCGATGCTCAGGTCGGTGTGCAGGGCAAGATCGGTATCGGTGTACCGGGAATACAAACGGGGGAGGACGGTACGCTATTCACCGCGAACCTCCCTGCGGCGATGGGAAAACCGCTCCGTACGGATTTGTCACAACGCTTGCAGCGGGATATTCGTATCAGCAACGATGCTAACTGCTTTGTGTTGTCGGAAGCCTGGGACGCGGAATTCCGTTCGTATCCTGTTGTTCTGGGTATGATTCTGGGCACGGGGCTGGGTGGGGGGCTGGTGGTTAATGGCCGTCCGGTGGACGGGCGCAATGGTATCGCGGGTGAGTTCGGCCATATCCGACTGCCATCCGATGCACTGGATATCATCGGTGTAGATATTCCCCGTGTGAAGTGCGGCTGTGGTCAATTGGGCTGTATTGAGAATTACCTTTCCGGCCGCGGTTTTGAATGGTTGTACCAGCATTTGTATGGCGAAGCGCTACCTGCCGTGACCATTATCCGACATTATCGTGGTGGAGAAGAAAAAGCGCTGGAGTTTGTCGATCGCTTTATGAACTTGCTGGCGGCTTGTCTGGGTAATCTGCTGACCCTGTTCGATCCACACCTGTTGGTATTGGGCGGTGGCCTGTCGAATTTTGATGAAATCTATCAGATCCTGCCAACGCGTCTTCCTGCACGACTGCTACCGATCGCCAAACTGCCACGTATCGAGAAAGCGCGTTACGGCGATGCGGGCGGCGTCCGTGGCGCGGCATTGCTACACTTAATGGATAACTAGCTGGAGACAGTATGTATACGCGTCAACGATTAGGGCGTTTTCATAAGGGAAAGCGTATGCGGCAACAGCGCCTTCGTGCGCGTATTTTCCATCGTGATTATCTGGCGGCAAGCGAAGTGAAAAAACCTCGCGTGGTGGTGCTGACGGGCGCAGGCATTTCAGCGGAGTCGGGCATTCGCACCTTTCGCGCCGCCGATGGCCTGTGGGAAGAACATCGCGTCGAGGATGTCGCGACGCCTGAAGGCTTTCAGCGTAATCCTGAATTGGTGCAGGCATTTTATAACGCCCGTCGCCGTCAGCTACAACAGCCGGAAATTGTGCCGAACGCGGCGCACCTGGCGTTGGCGAATCTGGAAGCGCTGCTGGAAGATAACTTCCTGCTGATTACGCAAAATATCGATAACCTGCATGAGCGTGCCGGTAGCCAGCGCGTCATTCATATGCACGGTGAGTTGCTGAAAATACGCTGTAGCCAAAGCGGGCAGATTGTTGAGTGGACGGACGATCTCGCCGTCGGCGAACGCTGCCATTGCTGTCAGTTTCCTGCGCTTTTACGCCCGCATGTGGTGTGGTTTGGTGAAATGCCGTTGCACATGGACAAGATTTACCATGCGCTGTCGCAGGCAGACTACTTTATTGCGATTGGTACATCGGGCCATGTCTATCCTGCCGCAGGTTTTGTTCATGAAGCCCATTCTCACGGTGCCTACACGCTGGAGCTGAATCTGGAACCGAGCCAGGTCGAAAGCCAGTTTGATGAAAAAATTTACGGCCCCGCCAGTACGGTAGTGCCCGAGTTTGTCGCTGCCTGGCTGACGCGTGGCCAAAGCATTAAGTTTTAAGCGTCATCAACACGAAGTGAAAACGTCACGAATCGTATGAGGACGGCGTTTTCTCTTGCCGATCATTGCCGCCGCAACATTCATCAAGCTGATCGAAGGGCAGCATGGCGGAGTGGTTGAAGAAACAATATTCACTTTCGCTACAGCGCCTAGGCGTAGCAGTTTCGGTCGGCGAGGCCGCGTGCGGATGCGGCGGCTGCGATGTTCCATTAAATGACCATGTGCGTCGGAAAAAACCCAGCATAGCGTTATCCTCACGATGTCTGATGAAAGACAGTGTGTTAATGAGAGTTATTCTCATCAATATAAGCTAAGCGTAGTTGATAATCCGATAGTGTGGGAATGACAATTGTCAAAAAATCGTTCTCAACGTGTTCTGTCCCTTCTTCTTGTCCGAGTCTATTACGGCTCATCATCCTTAGAATGTCCTCCTCGCCTCGGCTGCCAGCGCTTTCAGATAGTCTAAATCGCACAATTCCACCTGATGGCCTCGATAGGTAATGTGGCCCTGGCGCTTCCAATCGGACATTAATCGGCTCAATGTTTCGCCACGCATCCCTAATGACGTCGCAAGCTGGCCTCGGTTGACCGGTAATGTCAGATGTGGAGTGTGCTGAATATGGTGCTGTCGCAGCAGGTAATCCGCCAGACGCTGTGGCGCGGAGCTGGAGGTCAGCCAGTCGATTTGGTTGATTGTCGAGTAGAGTTTTTTGCCCAGATAGTTGAGTAAACGCAGCGCCAGCTCCGGGCGCTGCAAGCAAAACTGGTGAATATCCAGCCGTGGGATCATCAGCGTGTGTCCGTCGCTCAACGCCCGAATATTCATCGGGAAGCGACCGTGATCCATAAAGACGGCGGCGATAGCGACAAACTCTCCGCGCTCAAACTGGCCGAAAATTTTTTCATCGCCGCCATAGGTATGGCGAAAAGCCTGTAATTTCCCTGTTTCCACCAGCAGGCAGTGCTGCATTTTGTCGCCTTCGCGAAACAGGATGTCATCCTGCTGGAAAAACAGGCGTTCACTTTTGGCCAATAGCCCACACACTACATCGTTAGGTTCACCACGCATCCAGTCATGTTGAAACAGCACTTCACCGTATTCATCGGGCGACAGCGCTTTTTTGACAAATGTCATTTGCCCTCCCAGAGGCTGGTATTACCATCAAGCTAGTAAATGAAAATAATAATCACTTGCATGGATTCGGCAAGCAAAATCACGGCGCGCTGAATCGAGAATAACGGAGAGTTTCCATGAAAGAAAATACCCTTCCGGCCGCACAGGCGCTAGTTCTGCATGAATTGATTACCCCCACAGAACAGGGGATCGCTAGCCGTGTGCTGGCGCGTACCGATGGCGGTAATGTTACGTTGTTTGCCTTCGATCAGGGGCAGGGGCTGAGCGAGCACAGCGCGCCTTATGATGCACTGGTGATGGTACTGGAAGGCGAATTATTGCTGACGATCGGAGGGGAACCCGTCGTTGCGCAGCCCGGTTCACTGGTGCGTATGCCCGCCAATATCCCTCATGCCGTGGATGCGCAGCAGTCGTCACGTATGTTGCTGACCATGTTGAAGACCTTGAAAGCCCACTAAGCGCTTGCCGCAGAAGGAGTGACAAAGATGAGCGATCATGAAGCCGGTCATAAATTTTTAGCCCGATTGGGGAAAAAACGACTGCGTCCCGGCGGCAGAAAGGCAACCGAGTGGCTGCTGAGTCAGGCCGGGTTCCGGCAGGACAGCGTAGTATTAGAAGTCGCCTGCAATATGGGGACGACAGCAATGGAAATTGCGCGTCGTTTTGGCTGTCAGGTGATTGGTGCAGATATGGATAAGGCGGCGCTACAGAAGGCGCAGGAAAATGTGGCTGCGAACGGTTTAGCCTCGCAGGTCACGATTATGCAGGCCAATGCGTTGGAACTGCCGTTTCCCGATAATCACTTTGACGTCGTGATTAATGAAGCCATGCTAACGATGTATGCCGATAAGGCCAAAAGCCGCATTATTGCCGAGTATTATCGCGTGTTGAAACCGGGTGGGCGCTTGATTACCCACGATATCATGCTGCTTTCCGAGAAGGATTCCGGCGCATTGCAAGCGGTGGAACAAATGCACAAAGCGATCAACGTTCATGCCCAGCCGATGCTGCGCGAACGCTGGGTGACGCTGTTTCAGGAATGTGGCTTTAGCAAAGTCAACTATGATAACGGCGCGATGACGCTGCTGACGCCACAGGGGCTGATTTATGATGAGGGGCTGGCTGGTGCGGCGCGCATTGTAAAAAATGCGCTGAAAAAAGAAAATCGCAGCATGTTCTTCAACATGTTTCATACCTTCCGCCGCAACCGGAAACAGCTTAACTATATTGCGGTATGCAGTACCAAATAAGGGCGGTATACGGCCCGACGGCGTTTTGACCGTGAGCGGTAATAAGGAAAAAACGTGTAAGGCAAGCGAAATCGTTTAACATACACGGCAAGATTGAATTACCGTCGGGTGATATCCCGCTAAAGCACGTTATGCCGTTACCCCTCTACAGCCAGCTAAAACAGCAGCAGTGCAGACGCGATCGGCGGAGTCTGGCACTGCTGTTGGCGTTTCTCGTATTCACGCTGGTCGTGAGCCTGTGTGCCGGGGAACGCTGGATTTGGCCGACGGCCTGGCTGGATGACGCTCAGCAGCTTTTTGTCTGGCAACTACGTTTACCCAGAACGCTGGCCGTGATGCTGGTGGGGGCCAGTCTGGCGATGTCTGGCACGGTGATGCAGGCCGTCTTTGATAATCCGCTGGCGGAACCGGGGCTACTGGGTGTCGCGAACGGTGCAGGCGTGGCCTTAGTGCTGACGGTATTGCTGGGGCAGGGATTACTGCCTGTCTGGACGCTAAGCCTGAGCGCGATTGCGGGCGCGCTGCTGATTACCTTTCTGCTACTCTATTTTTCCCGCCGCTCTATCTCCAATACCCGCTTATTACTCATCGGCATCGCGCTCGGGATCATCTGTAGCGCGGTGATGACCTGGGCCGTCTATTTCAGTACCAGCCTCGATTTACGCCAACTGATGTATTGGATGATGGGGGGCTTCAGCGGCATTGACTGGCGGCATGGTTGGTTGCTGTTGACGCTATTACCGCTGCTGCTGTGGCTGAGCCGTCAGGGCACGGTGTTGAACGGGCTAATGCTCGGTGAGATTCCGGCGCGTCAGTTAGGTATCCCGGTCTATCGCTGGCGCACGATTCTGGTGCTGGTGATGGGCGTACAGGTTGGGCTGAGCGTGGCGCTGGCCGGTATCATCGCGTTTATTGGATTGGTCATTCCTCATATGTTGCGACTGTGCGGGTTGACCAATCAGCGTTATTTATTAACCGGCTGTGCATTCGCTGGCGGCGGCGTTTTGCTGTTGGCGGATACCGTCGCGCGGGTTGCGCTGAGTTCAGCCGAGTTGCCGATCGGTGTGGTTACCGCTACGCTGGGATCGCCCTGGTTTATCTGGCTGTTATTACGTAATCGACTCTAGCTTGCCGATACTGCTGATTTTTACCAACAAAAGGATCAAAACGATGAGCACTGAAATTTATGCTATTCCGCTGACTACCATCGACGGGAAAGCGACAACGTTTGACGCGTTTAAAGGGCAGGTTGCGTTAGTCGTCAATGTCGCATCGCAATGTGGCCTGACTAAACAATACGACGCGCTGGAAAAACTCTACGAAACCTATCGCGACCAAGGTCTGGTGGTGCTGGGATTCCCTTCCAATGAGTTTGCGGGGCAGGAGCCGGGGTCAGAAACTGAAATTCAGGAGTTCTGCCGTGGAACGTTTGGCGTTCAGTTCCCGATGTTCAGCAAAATTGAAGTGAACGGCGAGAATCGTCACCCGCTGTACCAGCAGTTGATTCGTCAGCAGCCGGAAGCCAATGGAACCTGGAAAAGTGACTTTTTTGCGCGTCTGGTCAATAAAGGCCGCAAGCCTAAGAACCCGGAAGACATTCTGTGGAACTTCGAAAAATTTCTGGTTGCCCGCGATGGACGCGTGATTGATCGTTTCGCACCGGACATGGCGCCCGATCATGACATTATCGTAAAAGCCATTGAAGACGCGTTGGCAAAATAATTGACGCAGCAGACTTCTCCGGTATTGCAACTGCGGCAGGCTAGCGTCTTGCCGCGTTTGTCGCCAACGACCGCAGAATGCCATCGTGGCGAACTGCTGCACATTATTGGCCCGAACGGCGCGGGGAAAAGTACCTTGCTGGCAAAAGCCGCTGGCCTGCTAGCAGGGGAAGGCGAGGTCTATCTGGCTGGCATGGCGCTGTCGCACTATACGGCAGCGGATTTAGCCGGGCGGCGCGCCTATTTGGCGCAGCAGCAACCACCGCTGGCGCTGATGCCGGTGTTCCAGTATTGGCAGTTGCACCAACCGCCGTTGGCACAGGCGTGCGCAGTTGAAAAGGTGGTGCATGTGCTGGCAGAACGCCTGATGCTAACCGACAAGCTGGCGCGCCCGCTTACGCAACTGTCGGGCGGTGAGTGGCAGCGTGTTCGGCTGGTGGCGGCATTGTTGCAGATTTGGCCGACGATCAACCCACATGCGCGTCTGTTGTTGCTGGACGAACCGACCAACAGTTTGGATGTGGCGCAGCAGGTCGCGTTGGATGCGCTGTTGAAGGAACTCTGCCATTTGGGCATCGCGGTCATGGTTTGCGCACACGATCTGAATCATAGCGCTCATCAGGCGGATCGCGTGTGGCTGCTGTCGGCAGGAGCCGTGGTGGCTCAGGGGGAAACGGCTGATGTCATGCTGCCAGAGGTACTGTCCCCCGTGTTTGGCGTCGCGTTTCAGCGGCATGTGGTGGATGGCAGAAACTGGATCATCACCCGCAGCGCCTGATGCTGTCACGCACACACCCGCGTCGCCAGCACACAGGAAAAATTGCCTTTACTTGCCAGTCGCCCTGATTAAACGCTAAATTAATCCAATACCTTACTCTCTTCTTACCGCTGCGAACCTACAGCTTCGCCGGTTTTTACGGTAATCGCGATGATACGTTTACGACATGCAGTGATCCTCGCCAGCCTGATTTTGGTCGGCTGTAGCAGTAGCCGGCATAATAATCCGCCGCCGAATGCGCGTCTGAGTGATTCGATCATGGTGATGGTGCAGCTCAACGATCAACTAGGACAGTGGTACAGAACGCCTTATCGCTATGGCGGGCTGGATCGTAACGGTATCGATTGTTCCGGCTTTGTTTACCTGACATTTCGCGATAAGTTTGGCATGCAACTGCCGCGCACTACGGAAGAGCAAACTGAACTCGGTGAGCGCGTTGACCGCGATAACCTGTTACCGGGCGATTTGGTTTTTTTCAAAACGGGCAGCGGCAGCAGCGGGCTGCACGTCGGTATTTATGACAAAGATGACCAGTTTATTCATGCCTCTACCAGTCAGGGAGTCATCCGCTCGTCGCTGGATAACGTGTATTGGAAACGCGCATACTGGCAGGCGCGCCGTATCTGATCCCTTTTCCTCGTTTTATTCCCCTGTTGCCTGGCACAAATGTGCTTTTTGTGCGTTGTGCCAATAAGTACTGTGGATTTGCCCATGATAATAACGTAATGTGATTATTATTTATTCCACGCCGTACAGGATCATGCGCATCCACCTTGCTGTTGACTACATCAGTGACTACGTTTTTTGGCCGATATTCAGGTTGGATGGCACGCTGCTGGCAGTCGAAATGATCAGCCATTTTACTGGGCTTTCAGGTAAGTTGAGTATGCCTGCCGACATTCTCCTCACGCAGTTAAGCCCACGACAACAATATGACGTAGTTTGTGAACAATTGCTTTTCATCAAAGATAAATCCGCATGGTTTATTGATAACCACGTCCAGCTCGTGCTGAAGGTCGGGCCGCAAATAACCGAAATTTTGATGAAATCCGACGTACTGCGCAGCGAACTCAAACGCCTTGATTTTGTCCTGTTGGAGATTAATGAGCTTTTCCCACATCTTTCACAGGGGAAGGAAAACGCCACGCTGTTAAATTTGAGCAGATCCGTTCATTTATGGCTGGATAATTTTGGTTCTGGTAAGACAACGCTGAAACCGCTGCACGATGGCTTAGTTCGTGGGGTGAAACTGGATGGTCAGTTTATGGAGCAACTTTTATCACGGCCAACCAATACGTTAATGATGGAACCATTATTACGGACGATTAAAAACAGTTATTCAGGTATCAGTATTGTCGCCAAGGAGATCGATACCATCGCGACGCTGAATCAAATGAAACAATTAAATATTGATGCCGTTCAGGGACAAATGTGGCCAGCCGTACATTTCGATCGACTTGAGCAGCACACGGCGCTGATTGGCTAATTCAATCGATTCACCGCCACAATTGTGGGATTTTTTCCGGCTATGCGTGATGACAATAATATCCCTGTGTTTCCTCCGTGTTAATTTCCGTGCCATCCCTCTACACTTTCTGCATACCTGTCGTCTATGGATGAGCGTTTGATTCTCTCCAGCATAACAGGGGCATTCGGGAGACAGCATGCAGCACACACCGTTATTCAAAAATCACTACTTTCACCAACTACCGGGTTTTTATACCGTGCTACAGCCTGCGCCTTTGCATGGTGCTCGGCTGCTTTATCACAGTGCGGGATTGGCGGCGGAGCTTGGCCTGTCTTCCGACTGGTTTACGCCCGAGCAGACGGCGGTCTGGAGCGGCGCGCAGCTACTGCCGGGAATGGAGCCGCTGGCGCAGGTTTATAGCGGCCATCAGTTTGGCATGTGGGCGGGGCAGCTTGGGGACGGGCGCGGCATTCTGCTCGGGGAACAACAACTGGCAGATGGCCGCAGTATGGACTGGCACCTGAAAGGTGCAGGGTTAACACCGTATTCGCGCATGGGGGATGGCCGTGCGGTGCTGCGTTCGGTCATTCGCGAATTTCTGGCCTCGGAAGCCATGCACCATCTGGGGATTCCCACTACGCGTGCGCTGACGATTGTCACCAGTGAACATCCGGTACAGCGTGAGCAGGAAGAGAAGGGCGCGATGCTGCTGCGCGTAGCGGAGAGCCATGTACGCTTCGGCCATTTTGAACACTTCTACTATCGCCGTGAGCCGGAAAAGGTGCGTCAGTTGGTGGAGTTTGTTATTGCCCGCCACTGGCCGCAGTGGGAACACGACGCGCGGCGCTATGAATTGTGGTTCGGCGATGTGGTTGAACGTACCGCCCGGCTGATTACCCATTGGCAGGCAGTCGGGTTTTCACACGGTGTAATGAATACGGACAATATGTCGATTCTGGGGCTGACCATTGACTACGGCCCTTACGGCTTTTTAGATGCCTACCAACCCGATTTCATTTGTAACCACTCCGACCACCGTGGGCGCTACGCGTTTGACAATCAGCCCGCCGTGGGGCTGTGGAATCTGCATCGTCTGGCGCAGGCGCTGTCAGGGTTGATGGATACGGAAGCGCTGGAACGTGCGCTTGCGCGTTATGAACCCGCGTTGATGCAGCACTATGGCACATTGATGCGCGCCAAGCTGGGCTTATTCACCGCAAGTTCCGAAGATAATGACCTGCTGGTAGGGTTGCTGCACCTGATGCAACAAGAGGGCAGCGATTACACCCGCACGTTCCGCCTGCTGGCTGACTGTGAGAAACAAACACCGCGTGCGCCGCTCCGTGATGAGTTCATCGACAGGGCAGCATTCGATAGCTGGTTTGTGGCCTATCGCCAGAGGTTGATGCAGGAAGATCAGGACGATGAGGAACGTCGCCAAGCGATGAAGGCGACGAACCCGAAATATATTCTGCGTAATTATCTGGCGCAAATGGCGATTGAACGGGCGGAAAGCGACGACATCAGTGTGCTGGCGCGTCTGTATCAGGCGTTGTGTCAACCGTATGATGATCAACCTGAAATGAACGATTTGGCGGTGTTGCCGCCAGAATGGGGTAAGCATCTGGAGATCTCCTGCTCCAGCTAAGCCAGAGCAGGCGTGATAGCTATTGTCGCAGATAAACCTGGGGAATCGTGTAGTCAGGATGTGAACCGACGCTGAGGTCGGCACGATACCAGTGAGTCAGCGTTTCCGCCTGTAGCACTTGCGCGGGCGTACCTTGTGCGACCAGTTTCCCTTCGTGCAGCAGCAGAATGCGGTCGGCATACAGCGCAGCCAGATTCAGGTCGTGCAGGACGCAGCATACGGATAGCGGTTGTTCCCGCGTAAGCTGCTTGAGCAGCCGCAAAAGATGCTGCTGATGGTATAGATCCAGCGCTGAGGTTGGCTCATCGAGAAATAACCAACCCGGCGTCGGCTCCGGGTGCCACAACTGCGCCAGTACGCGAGCCAGTTGCACTCGCTGTTGTTCCCCGCCGGAAAGCTGGCGATAATCCCGCTCCGCTAACGCCAGGCAGCCCGTTTGCGCCATGACCTGCTGAATGACCTCGTCATTTTTCGGATAGCGCCCATGCGGCGAGCGGCCCATCGCAACGACATCCCGCACGCAAAATGCAAATGCCATGCCGCTATGTTGACGCATCACCGCGCGTGTTTTGGCGAGTGCGCCGGGTTGCCAGTGTGAAAAAGGCTGTCCGGCTAACAGGCACTCGCCTTCATCGGGCGTCAAATAACCGGTGAGTAAACGAAGCAGGGTGGATTTCCCTGCACCGTTAGGGCCGATAATCGCGACGATTTCCCCACTGTGTAGCTCCAGAGAAACGTCATCCGTCAGATAGCGTCCGTTGCTCTGAAAACGCAGATGACGGGCGACTAACGTCTGGTCGAGCGCTGAGTCAGTCATTGCCCCGTCCTTTATGCTGAACGATCAGCCATAAGAAATACGGCCCGCCAATCAGGCTGCTTAATAGCCCAACGGGCATTTCTGCTGGCGCAAGTAGCGTACGTGCCAGTGTATCGGCAAACAACAGCAGACAGGCACCACCGAGGATCGAGCCGGGAATGAGCCAGCGGTGATCGGCCCCCAGATGCATACGTATCAGATGCGGGATGATAAGCCCGACGAACCCGATCACGCCGCTGACGGCTACCGCCACGCCCACCAGCAGGGAACTGAGTAGCAGCAGAATATGTTTAGTGCGTTTCACGTTAACGCCTAGGTAATGCGCTTCTTCATCCCCTAGCTGCAACAAATTCAGACGGCGTGCATAGTACAACGTCGCGATCATGGCAGGGATTGCCAGCGTGCTGGCAACCAGCAGCATAGGCCACTGTGCCTGCCCGAGGCTTCCCATGCCCCAGAGTGAGAACTGGCGTAACTGCTGGTCGGTACTGATATAGGTTAAGACGCCGATCAGCGCGATACACAGGGCATTGAGTGCGATACCTGCCAGCAGCAATCGGGTTAGCCCACTCTGTTCAGCGCGGCTGAGGATGAAAATAATCGCGGTAACCCCCAGACTCCCCGCGAAAGCGGCGAACATCGGGCCGTAAAGCGCCAGCAGAGGGGGGAGACCGAGTGGTAGCACGATAGTCAGCGCGACGCAGAGTGCAGCACCGCTACTGATCCCAAGCAGACCAGGATCGGCCAGTGGATTGCGAAATAATCCCTGCATAATCGCGCCGGAACAGGCCAGCGCGCCGCCGACGAGGATCGCCAGCAGCACGCGGGGAACGCGAATATTTAACCAGATATGCCAGATCGGATCGTCAAGAGGGGTTTGCCATAACATCTTGAGCGACAGCGTCAGTGCGCCCATGTTGGCGGCACCGACCATCAGTGCCACCATCAGTAACAGCAGTGCGATCAACCCTGTACGCGGGTGAAACCGTGACGTCATTTTATCGCTTCGGCTGTCTGACGCAGCGTCGCCATCAACGCGGGGGTTTCGAGTGTAAAGCCCAGCATTGCCATATCATCGACCACTAACAGACGTTTGTGCTTACCCGCAGGCGTCAGTTCCAGACCAGGCAATTTCCAGACTTGTGCTTCGCCGCCCAGCGTTTTCAGCCCCTGGCTGGAGATCAGAATCAGATCCGGTGCGCTGGCCACGACGCCTTCCTGTGACAGCGGCTGGTAGCGTTCAACGTTCTGCATCGCATTCTTCAATCCCGCATGGCGAATAATGGTATCCGCTGGCGTATTTTTACCTGCCGCCATCGCGGTCATACCGCCGTGGCTGAGAACGAACAGCACGTTAACTGGCAGCGGTGACGTTTTTACTGCCGCTAACTGTTGCTGATAGGTTTCCGTCAGTTTTTTACCTTCCGACGCTTTACCCAGCGCCTGTGCGATGACACCGATTTTTTGCGGCACGGCATCGAGTGAAGGTTGCGCAGGAACATGAACCACTTTAGTGCCGCTGTCCGAAACTTGTTGCAAGATGAGCGAAGGCTGCGACAAATCGCTGGCAACCACGAGAGACGGTTTCATCGCCAGAATGCCCTCGGTGTTGAGCTGACGCATGTAACCCACATCAGGCAATTTTTTCACAGCTTCCGGGTGCAGGCTGGTGCTATCACGCGCAACCAGATCTTGCTCTGCGCCCAGCGCATAGATAATTTCGGTGACGTCACCGCCGATAGAAACGATACGCTCAGCGGCAGACACCCCCAGCGGGAGTGTCAGAAGCAGCGGAAATAACCAGTTTTTCATGCGGCAAGATCCTTATGCGGTTTCAGGGCGTCGATCTGGTCACGCCACTGTTGTTGTTCCGGCGTGCCTTCGGTACGTTGCCCGAACAGTTGTGCGATTTGAGAGCCATCTGCGGCATAGAGTTCGAGGCTGGTCACGATGCCGTCGACCGTAGGTTTACGTGTAATCCAGCTTTCAGCAATCTCGCCTTCAATCAGATGCAGGGTGAAATCTTTGTTAAAGATGTTAATCCATTCTGCATGTTGTTCCATGCGCTCTACACGCTCAATCGTGCCGGTGAAAATTTGTACACAGCCACGGTTGCCGACAAACACCATGATCTCATTTTGATCTTCATGTGCGGCAAACAGAATTTGTGACAGCGCATCGTTTTCTACACGATAGGCCAAATCGTCGGCGACCGCGTTAAACGCCTGCTGACGGGTCAGGTTATAGCGCTTGAGCAGGATGAAGAAATCATGCACATCCTTCATGGCGCGCCAGTCTGCTTCAAACTGAGGATTATGGGCAACCACCTGTCCGGCTGATGCGGCGCTGGCTGCCGGACGAAGCGCTAACGCAGGATTGTCGCTGCTGGAAAATTTCTCAACAAATACCTGCCAGGCGGCCATGTCCGTTGTGTCGGTGGTGTAAACCTTCAGAATGGCATCGCCCTGATGATCGAAGAATTGAATGCTCTGACGCTCGCCGCGCGCGGTGTTTTCACGCAACGCAAAGGCGGAAGCCCATTGAGAGAGGAACAAACGCAGATCCAACCCACGCGGATTGAGGATCAGGCCAGCATGCCCATCGAGCGTCTGGTTTTGGTAGTAACCAGTATGCTCATGCACGGCGTACTCGTTGCGCGTAATCGACTTGGTATTACCAACTTGCTCCAGCGCACTTAACCAGACTTTGGCATCACCCTGTAGGCGCTGTGCATCGTGTCCGACACGGGCGTGAGTGAGTTCAGCTTCGCTAATGCCGAGCTGCGTAGCCAGATCGCGTGCATACTTGCGCGGATGTTCAACTTTAGCCTGGAGGTATTGTTGGTAAATGGACGTCTGCATCTCGTTCCCTTAATCGTTGTCGTATTGATTATAGCAATGAATGAGAATCATTTTCATGTAACAAAAACGCAACCTCAAGTGAAGTTTTCTTAATAAGTGGAATAAGTAGAAGGGGGCGAGAGCGTTTCGCGCGGTGGGTCAGAGAGGAAAACGGCTGACACACGATCGGAAAAGGAGAGTGTGTCAGCGTATATCGGGTATCAGGTTAAAAACGGCTGTCGACGGCATCTGCCAGACGTGCCAGCAGCGTTTCGGTGTCCTGCCAACTTAGGCACGGATCGGTAATGGATTGCCCATATGTTAGTGCCTGCGGGTTGATGGCGGGCTGGTTACCTTCCACCAGGAAACTTTCCGCCATGATGCCCGCAACGGCGCGTGAGCCTGTGCGAATTTGCTGGCAGACCTCATCGGCCACATCGAGTTGACGGCGATGTTGCTTCTGGCAGTTAGCATGACTGAAATCGATTATCAGATGTTCGGGTAGTGAAAATTCACGCAATTGCGCGCAGGCGGCGGCGATATCTTCTGCGTGGTAATTCGGTTTTTTCCCGCCGCGCATAATGATGTGGCCGAACGGATTACCCTGCGTTTTATAAACTGACATGAAGCCCTGTTTGTCCGGCGAAAGAAACATGTGTGGAGCGCGTGCGGCACGAATGGCATCGACGGCGATCCGCGTATTGCCATCCGTCCCGTTTTTGAAGCCGACTGGGCAGGACAGCGCCGAGGCCATTTCCCGATGGATCTGGCTTTCAGTGGTTCTGGCACCAATAGCCCCCCAGCTAATCAAATCAGATATATATTGGCCGGTGACCATATCGAGGAATTCCGTTGCCGTCGGCAATCCAAGCTGATTGACGTCCAGCAGCAGGCGGCGGGCAATCTCCAAACCTTCATTCACCAGGAATGTACCGTTGAGGGCGGGATCGGAAATGAGTCCTTTCCAACCCACTACCGTGCGCGGTTTTTCAAAATAGGTGCGCATGACAATTTCCAGCCGACTCTGATATTGCGTGCGTAGCGCCGCCAGACGACGCGCATAATCTAATGCACTGTCCGTGTCATGAATCGAACACGGGCCAATAACGACAAGTAAACGAGGATCCTGACCAGCGAGAATGGTTGCAATTTTTTTACGTGACGAGGTGATATTTTCGGCAATGGCAGGGGTAATCGGGAGTCTGGTAAATAACGTTTGGGGGGTAACCAGACTCTCGATGCGCGCGCTCCGCAGTTCATCGGTTTGTAGCATGTTTTGTCTCTGAATACGGTCAAGCCGAAAATCTGCCTTCACCGAAAATGCGTGGACATGGTGGTGTTTTCAGACAAGATTTCCGACTAAAAAGGTTGCTTCGCAGCGGCGAAATGCCGGGAAGTGATGGGGCACACAATAAACGAAATAGCGCACATTACAACCGTATTAGATCAAAAAATCTATCATGTACTAGTACATTCTTCTGCTCATGCCAAGAATGTCGATGATTTTGGCGGAAATTTCCTCAACGGAATAATTGGTGGTATTAAGATATTTAATCTGGTGTTTGCGAAATAGCGCCTCAACTTCGCTAAGCTCCATGCGGCACTGGCGCAGGGAAGCATAACGACTATTGCCCCGGCGCTCCTCGCGAATAGCCGCCAGACGTTCAGCATCAATCGTGAGCCCGAATAGCTTGTGCTGAAAGGGTTTCAATGCATCGGGCAGGCGTAGGTTGTCCATATCATCGGCAATAAAAGGGTAGTTAGCCGCACGAATGCCAAATTGCATCGCCAGATACAGGCTGGTTGGCGTTTTGCCGCAGCGAGACACGCCCAACAGAATAACCTGTGCCTGATCGAGATTGCGTAGCGAAATGCCGTCATCGTGCGCCAGCGTGTAGTCGATAGCGGCGATACGCGCATCGTATTTGCTCAGATTATTGGCGGTTAAACCGTGGGTACGGTTGGCTATCGGTGTCGGCGGCGTCTTCAGTTCTTCCTGTAAAGGCGCAACCAGCGCCTGCACGATATCCTGACAAAAACCGTCGCTGCTGGTAATAATATTACGTACGGTCGGGGTGACGATGGAGTAAAACACCAGTGGACGCACACCGGTTTGCCGATACAACGTATTGATTTGTTCACACACGGCTTTCGCGCGGGCTTCGCTTTCAACGAAAGGTAAGGTATAGCTAACCGTGTTCACGGGAAACTGGGATAATACCGCATGACCGAGTACTTCTGCCGTAATGGCAGTACCGTCCGAGACATAAAACACGCTTCTTTCCACATAGCCCCCTGGTGATATTTCCGACAGCTCGAACACATTAACCTCGTCAAAAATTGTGTTTTGCGAATACTTTTATTAAAACACTATTTCATTATCTTCATGATAAAGCATGCTAATCTTCTACGATATTGGATCTTTACTGACTTAAGCAATCATTCACTGTGAAATCAGTTTTTTTTCATAGGTTGATCGATTCACCTGTCTCTGTTCATCAAAACGCTATGCTAACCTGATTGTGTTGAGGCGATTCTCAACCGAACTCTTTCATACCCTAATTGTATGCAGAAAGGATTATTTCCGATGTCCAATAACGGCCCTGATTTGCGTAATGTCCTTTGGTATAACCAGCTCGGTATGCACGATGTTGAAAGGGTGGGGGGTAAAAATGCCTCTCTGGGTGAAATGATCACCAACCTTTCAGACTTGGGCGTAGCCGTTCCCAACGGCTTTGCGACAACGGCGCAGGCGTTTAATGATTTTCTTAATCAAAGCGGGATTAACCAGCGCATTTATGAGCTGCTCGATCGTACGGATATTGACGACCTGAACCAACTGGCGAGCGCCGGTGCGCAGATTCGCCAGTGGATTATTGATACACCGTTCCAGCCGGATCTGGAAAAAGCGATTTGTGATGCCTATCAGCAACTCGCCGATGGCGAAAAAGACGCTTCATTTGCCGTGCGTTCTTCTGCCACGGCAGAAGACATGCCGGATGCGTCCTTTGCGGGTCAGCAGGAAACCTTCCTGAATGTGCAGGGCATTGATGCCGTGATGGTTGCGGTGAAGCACGTATTTGCATCGCTGTTTAACGATCGGGCTATCTCCTATCGCGTGCATCAAGGGTATGACCACCGCGGCGTGGCGCTGTCGGCGGGCGTGCAGCGCATGGTGCGCTCCGATCTGGCTGCCGCAGGCGTGATGTTTACCATTGATACCGAATCTGGTTTTGATCAGGTGGTGTTTATCACCTCGGCATACGGTTTGGGTGAAATGGTGGTGCAGGGGGCGGTGAACCCGGATGAGTTTTATGTGCATAAGCCGACGTTGCAGAACAACAAGCCTGCGATTGTGCGCCGCAACATGGGTTCGAAAAAAATTCGTATGGTGTACGCCGCGAGCCAGGAACATGGCAAGCAGGTGCGAATTGAAGACGTGCCGACAGAGCAAAGTGCGCGTTTCAGCCTGACGGATGATGAAGTGCAGGCGCTGGCGCGTCAGGCATTGCTGATTGAAAAACACTACGGCCGTCCGATGGACATCGAGTGGGCGAAAGATGGCCACACCGGTAAACTCTATATCGTGCAGGCTCGCCCGGAAACCGTGCGTTCCAACGGTCAGGTTATGGAACGTTACCACCTGCCAGCCAGCGGCACGGTGCTGGTGGAAGGTCGCGCTATCGGCCACCGCATTGGTGCGGGTGAAGTCAAAGTGATTCAGGACATCAGCGAGATGCACTTGATCAACGCGGGTGACGTGCTGGTGACCGACATGACCGACCCGGATTGGGAACCGATCATGAAGAAGGCGGCGGCGATTGTCACCAATCGTGGGGGGCGCACCTGTCACGCGGCGATTATTGCCCGCGAGCTGGGCATTCCCGCGGTGGTTGGCTGTGGCGATGCGACTGAGCGTTTGCATAAAGGACAGAAAGTGACGGTCTCCTGCGCCGAAGGTGATACGGGGTATGTGTATCAGGACCTGCTGGACTTCTCCGTGAAGAGTTCACAGATTGATGAAATGCCCGCACTGCCGCTGAAAATTATGATGAACGTGGGGAACCCTGACCGCGCATTTGATTTTGCCTGCCTGCCAAATGATGGCGTTGGCTTGGCGCGTCTGGAATTCATCATCAACCGTATGATTGGCGTACACCCGCGTGCATTGCTGGAGTTTGACCAGCAAACGCCTGAACTGCAACGCGAGATTAAAACGCTGATGCAGGGCTACGACGATCCGGTGGAATTCTACATCGGCCGTTTGGTGGAAGGGATCGCGACGCTGGCAGCGGCATTCGCACCGAAGCGCGTTATTGTGCGTCTGTCCGATTTTAAATCGAACGAGTACGCCAATTTGGTTGGCGGTGAGCGCTATGAGCCAGAAGAGGAAAACCCGATGCTGGGCTTCCGTGGGGCGGGTCGCTACGTATCGCCGGACTTCAAAGCCTGCTTTGCGCTGGAGTGTGAAGCGGTCAAACGTGTGCGTAACGTGATGGGGCTGAAGAATGTCGAGATCATGATCCCCTTCGTTCGCACCGTGGCGCAAGCGGAAGCGGTGATTGCCGAACTGGCGAGTCAGGGGCTGCGCCGTGGCGAAGATGGCCTGAAAATCATCATGATGTGTGAAATTCCGTCTAACGCACTGTTGGCTGATGAATTCCTGCAACACTTTGATGGTTTCTCCATCGGCTCAAACGACATGACGCAACTGGCACTGGGGCTGGATCGCGACTCCGGCGTGGTGTCATCACTGTTTGATGAGCGTAACGATGCGGTAAAAGCGCTGCTATCGATGGCGATCAAGGCGGCTAAGAAACAAGGTAAATACGTCGGTATTTGTGGGCAGGGGCCGTCAGACCACGAAGATTTCGCGCTCTGGCTGATGGAACAGGGCATTGATAGCCTGTCGCTCAACCCAGATACCGTAGTGCAAACCTGGCTGAATCTGGCTGAGCATAAGTAATCAGTACGGTGAATGCCATGACGCCCGGTCATTACCGGGTGTCATGGTAGCTGACGATGTTAGATTTTCGAGGAAACATGGAGATGACGTTCCCGCAGGGATGCCTCGCTCCGTATTTCCCGTGAATCTCGCGCTTGTCACGATGGGTTTTGCATAAACCGTGGCGTTTCTTACGGTGCCGCAATCAGGAAGGATTTAAACTGTGGCGTCATCACGGCGCTAAAACCTTTATCCGTTTTGGTAATCAGATAAACCGCCAGCCCTTGCTGCTCCGCCAGCTTCAACGCTTTCTCCGTTCCCAATACCATCAAACCGGTATCCCAGCCATCGGCTTCCAGCGCGGTTGGCGCAATCACGGTGGCAGACACCAACTGATGGGTAATCGGCCTGCCCGTTTCAGGATCGATAACGTGAGAATAACGCTTGCTGTCCTGCTCGAAATAATTCCGGTAGCTGCCGGAGGTGCTGATTGCATATCCCTGCAAATTCACCGCTGCCTGTGCTGCATTTTCCTGATCGGTCGGTTTTTGAATCGCCACGCGCCACGGTATTCCTTCAGCGTTCACGCCACGGCTGGAAATCGCACCACCGACGGAAACCAGATAGTTGGTGATCCCTTTACGCGTCATGAGCTGTGCGAGAATGTCTGCGCCGTATCCTTCGCCCAGCGTAGAGAGATCGACATACAAATCCGGGCGATCTTTCTGAATCCATTCGCCTTTTTCGTCACCGATCAGTTTCAGGTGACGCAACCCGACGTTTTGCCGCGCGACATCGATCTGCTGTTGGCTGGGAATTCGCGTGGGTTGCTTCTGTGGGCCGAACCCCCAGAGGTTAACCAGTGGTCCAACGGTGATGTCCATCGCGCCGTGAGTGGCTTTACCGATACGCAGCGCGGCCAGAATGATATCCGCCATACCATTGCTAATCGGTTGCGGATCCATCCCCCGATACTGATTAAAACGCGACAGCACGGAATTATCACGGTAGGTCGAAATATCGTTATTGGCCTGCTCTAGCAGCGCGTCGATTTCCTGTTGTAATTGCGTCTTGTCTTCGGTGAGGTCGCCGCTAATTTTTACGCTATAAAACGTCCCCATTGTTTTGCCTTCAATGGTCAACAAAGGGCGTTGTGTCGTAGGTGCGGGATTATCGCAGGCTGTCAAAAGGCTGAATAAGCCACAGAGTAGTAATCTCTTCGCGGCGAGCGGCGTCATGAAAAACTCCTGAAAAACAGAACGGAAGGTGAGCAGACAGGAGAGTAACAAAAAAGGGGTGAAACGTAATGGAATGGAAGTGCAATAAAAGGAAAAAAAATGCCCATCTCAGAGGATGGGCAAAGACTACACACAGCAATTCGTTACTCACTCTGACGAGGAGGAAACCTCATTGACATACAGTAGGTTAATACTAGCTCCGGTATTCATCCTAGGGATTATGCCCTACTCAGTCATTAAGAATCATCCTAATAGTTAATTATCTTTTAAGAATCGACAGCTTGGCGTTTTCACACTGTCAATAATATTGATGTATTAGAGAAATGATATCAAAATTTTTAGGACTAATCCCCACAAATAGAGGTCTAATCATTAGCTATTTTTACCTATTGGGGTTTTAAGGAAAGAAAGCGTCGCTAAGCAACGATGCTGAAAGTGGGGAATACAAAGAACATGCGTGGGCAGCGCACCGCCCACGGCAAGACAAAACGGTGATTTCCGCTCTTACTCTTTATCCGATGTGTTAGACGTACTAGCGGAGACGATGCTCTGTGGCTCTGGGATTTCGCGCATCCAGGCAAACAGAAGACGATAGGAAACGGCGAGAACCACCGGACCAATAAAGATCCCGATCATACCAAAAGCCAACAACCCGCCGATCACGCCGGAAAGAATCAGCAGCATGGGAAGATCGGCACCCATGCGGATGAGTACCGGGCGAATTACATTATCAATCGTTCCAACCACGCAGCTCCAGACCAGCAAGATGGTGCCCCAGGTAGTGTCGCCTGTCCAATACAGCCAGATAATGGCGGGAATCAGTACCAGAAGCGGTCCCAACTGCGCCAGACAACACAGAAACATCACAACGGTTAACAGTGTCGTGTAGGGAATCCCTGTTAGTCCCAGCCCTAGCCCGCCTAATACTGATTGCACGATCGCCGTTACGACGACGCCCAACGCGACAGCGCGAATGGACTGCGCTGCCAGGATCACGGCGGCATCGCCGCGATCTTGTCCGAGCCTGATAGCAAAATGCCGCACGGTTTTCGCGACAGCTTCTCCCTTGTAATACAGGAGGACGCTGAAAATAAGCATCAGGGAACAATGCATGAGAAAGCGCCCGACATGTGCCGCCTGTGCCACTAACCAGGTCGCCGTTTTACCGAAATAGGGTTGTACCTTAGCGAACAAACCACTGCCGCCGCTTTGTAGCAGTGATTGCCAGTTATTGAACAATTTTTCTCCGACTAACGGGATGGATGTCAGCCACTCCAGCGTCGGTGGCGAAAAGTTTTCCTGTTTGGCTCCCCAACTCATTAGCGCCGAACTGTTTTCCACCACACTACTGACAAGCACGGCAATTGGGACAATAAATAGCAGGATCAGCAGAAGCGTCATCACCAGCACAGCCAGAGAACGCCGCCCCCATAACAATGCCTGAAATTTAATCAGCATCGGCCAGGTGGCAATGACCACCATACACGCCCAGGCGAATCCCAGAATAAAAGGCTGTACTACCCAAAAACAGGCAATAATCATGATGGTAATGAACACCAGACTGAACAGCGTTCTGGCCAGATCCTGTCGTGGTGGTTGAGAATATTTGCTCAACGAATCGTTCCTCAATAGCAAAAGAAAAAGCTGATGATGGGGGGTGTGGATGAACGGATCGACTTACCCTGTCATCATGAGATATTTTCGGGGGTTTTGACAGCCTATTGAACATTTTGTTGGCGAAACGACCGTTAATCAAGATGCTGCATGTTTTTGCCGATCCGGGAGCGCACACGATTGCGAAATGTGATAAAACGTGATGTCCCCGATGAAAGGGCGGCTATCGCAGGTATTTCACGACATATTGGCAAACACATCATGTACGGACAGGGTCAAAAGATAATGATCCCACAGATCACACAATCTCCCGGGCTGGTTCAGCCGGTGCTTAATTTTCTGGAAGCATTGAAGAAAAATGGATTCACGGGCGATACGGCGACCAACTATGCCGATCGTCTGACGATGGCAACGGATAACAGTATTTATCAGCTTCTGCCGGATGCGGTGGTGTTCCCCCGTTCAACCGCTGATGTGGCTATCCTCTCGCGGCTGGCGGGCGAGGCGCGTTTTTCGGCGCTGACCTTCACCCCACGCGGTGGCGGCACAGGAACGAACGGACAGGCGCTGAACCGCGGCATCGTGGTCGATATGTCGCGTTATATGAACCGTATTCTGGAAATCAATCCAGAACAGGGCTGGGTGCGCGTCGAGGCTGGCGTGATTAAAGATCAGCTTAACCAGTACCTTAAGCCTTATGGTTATTTCTTCGCGCCAGAGCTGTCGACCAGTAACCGAGCGACGCTGGGTGGCATGATCAATACCGATGCTTCCGGGCAAGGCTCGCTGGTGTACGGTAAAACCTCAGACCATGTGCTGGGGCTGCGTGCGGTACTGCTGGGCGGCGACATGCTGGACACGCAGGCGATGTCGGTAGAACTGGCGGAGCAACTGGCGGAAGAAGATTCGCCCATCGGCCGCATTTACCATACGGTGTTGCACCGCTGTCGTGAACAGCGTTCGTTAATTATCGACAAATTCCCCAAACTGAATCGCTTTCTGACGGGGTATGACCTGCGTCACGTATTCAGTGACGATCTCCGCACCTTTGACCTGACGCGAATTCTGACCGGCGCTGAAGGCACACTGGCATTTATCACCGAAGCGAAGCTCGATATCACGCCCTTGCCGAAGAGCCGTCGCCTGGTCAATATCAAGTACGATTCTTTCAATTCAGCGCTGCGCAATGCGCCGTTCATGGTCGAGGCCAAAGCCCTATCCGTCGAAACCGTGGACTCTAAAGTATTAAACCTTGCCCGTGAAGATATCGTCTGGCATTCCGTTAGCGAACTGATTACCGATGTACCTAATCAGGAAATGCTCGGTTTAAATATCGTTGAATTTGCGGGTGATGATGAAACGCTGATAAACGGACAGGTCGATGCGCTCTGTCAGCGGCTGGATACGCTGCTGGCTAACGGAGAAAGCGGGGTGATTGGCTATCAAACCTGTAACGATCTGGCCGGAATCGAACGTATTTACGCGATGCGCAAGAAAGCGGTCGGGCTGCTGGGCAATAGCAAAGGGTTGGCGAAACCGATTCCGTTTGCGGAAGACACCTGCGTGCCGCCACAGCATCTGGCGGATTATATTGAAGAGTTTCGCGCACTGCTGGACAGCCACAATCTGACCTATGGCATGTTTGGTCATGTGGACGCCGGGGTGCTGCACGTTCGTCCGGCGTTGGACATGTGCGACCCGCAGCAGGAAATGCTGATGAAGCAGCTTTCCGACCAGATTGTGGCACTGACGGCCAAATATGGCGGTCTGCTGTGGGGGGAACATGGTAAAGGTTTCCGCGCCGAATACAGCCCTGAATTCTTTGGACCGGAGTTGTATGCTGAACTGCGTCGCATCAAGGCGGCGTTCGACCCGGATAACCGGCTGAATCCCGGTAAAATTTGTGCGCCGCTGGATGTCGATGCGCCGATGATGAAAGTCGATGCGGTTAAACGCGGCACGTTCGATCGCACGATCCCACTGACGGTGCGTACTGCGTTCCGTGGCGCGATGGAATGCAACGGCAACGGGCTGTGTTTTAACTTTGATGCCCGTAGCCCCATGTGTCCATCGATGAAAATCAGCGGCAACCGTATCCATTCGCCGAAAGGGCGTGCGACGCTGGTGCGCGAATGGCTACGTTTGCTGGCGGAGCAGGGGGTCGATCCCGTCGCGCTGGAGAAAGCCTTGCCGCAGCAGAAGTTGAGCCTGCGTGCGTTTATCCAGAAGACCCGCAATACCTGGCAGGCTAAACAGGGGGATTACGATTTCTCGCACGAAGTGAAAGAGGCAATGTCCGGCTGTCTGGCGTGTAAAGCCTGTTCAACGCAGTGCCCGATCAAGATTGATGTGCCCGGCTTCCGTTCCCGTTTTCTGCAACTTTACCATACCCGCTACCTGCGTCCGGTACGCGATTATCTGGTCGCCAGCGTTGAAAGCTATGCGCCGCTGATGGCGCGCAGCCCGAAGACATTTAACTTCTTCCTGAAAATGCCGCTGCTGAATAACCTGAGCCGCAGCCAGATCGGTATGGTGGATCTGCCGTTGCTGTCATCGCCGTCGCTGCGTCAGCAGTTTGCCGGGCATAGCGGCGTCAATACCACGCTGGAACAACTGGAACAGTTGCCGGAAACGGCGCGCCAGCAGTATGTATTAATCGTACAGGATCCGTTTACCAGCTATTACGATGCGCAGGTGGTGGCTGATTTCGTTCACCTGATCGAAAAACTGAAGCTGAAACCCGTGCTGTTGCCATTCTCGCCGAACGGCAAGGCGCAGCACATTAAAGGCTTCTTACAGCGTTTTGCCAAAACGGCGGCGAAGACGGCCGATTTCCTGAATCGTGTGGCTAAGCTGGGGATGCCGATGGTGGGCGTCGATCCGGCGCTGGTGCTGTGCTATCGCGATGAATACCGTGAAATTCTGGGCGAGAAACGCGGCGATTTTCAGGTGCAACTGGTGCATGAATGGCTGGTAACGGTGATGACAAACACGCCGCCGCCTGCCACTGGCGAGTCCTGGTATCTGCTCGGTCACTGTACGGAAACCACGGCGCTACCAGCCAGCACGAAACAGTGGGCGGATATCTTCGCGCGTTTTGGTGCCAAACTGGAGAATATCAGCGTCGGGTGCTGCGGTATGGCAGGAACTTACGGACATGAAACCAAAAACCTCGCCAACTCGCAGGGCATCTATGCACTATCCTGGCAGCAGGTGTTGCAGACGTTGCCGCAGAAACGCTGCCTGACCACCGGCTATTCGTGCCGTAGCCAGGTAAAACGTATGGAAGGTAGCCCGTTACGCCATCCGTTACAGGCTCTGCTGGAGATCATCTGATGCTGTGGAAACGGCAGGTTACGCTTGAGCAGCTTAATCAACAGAGCCAGGCGTGTCTGGTGGGGCATGTTGGTATTCGCTATACCCATATCACGGATGATGCTCTGGAAGCGGTGATGCCAGTGGATTCACGTACGCGTCAACCGTTTGGCTTACTGCACGGCGGCGCGTCCGTCGTGCTGGCGGAATCGCTGGGGTCGGTAGCGGGCTATCTGTGTTCTGAAGGCGATCAGCAGGTGGTGGGGTTGGAGATCAATGCTAATCACCTGAGAGCGGTGCGCGAAGGTGAGGTGCGTGGCGTATGCCGAGCGCTGCACGTTGGTCGCCGTAGCCAGGTGTGGCAGATTGAGATTTTTGATAATCAGAATCGTTTATGCTGTATTTCACGCCTGACGACATCGGTGATTACGCCGTAAATACAAAGCACGAACCAGACTGCTGGTGGGTCTGGTTCGGCTATGTCTCAGGGGAGAAACGGCACGCGCTTAACGAAATCCGTTTGAAACGCCGTGGCTTTGTCCCACGAGCCTTGCATGCTTAGCTGATAGCAAATCGACTTTAGCGTGTTACGGGCAAAGTAGTAGCTTTGCACCCGAAAGAGGTGGCAACGTCCTTCATTATTAATCTCTTTAATCAATCGATTGTGCAATTTGACCAGCGCGTGCAGATAGCTGTCGTCATCGCCATTTCTCAGACAGAGTTCAACCATGTCCATGCAAGCGTTATGATAGCGGCGTAAATGGTCAATATTGCTTCCAGAGCGGTTCAGGCGTGCTTCCGCCATATAGAAATCAACGGTGGCATCGCGAATCTGAAATTTATATTCGTCAATCTGATGGTGCAGCCAGGCATTCACGGAAAGCATGGTTATCGATCCTGAATATGAAATGATAATCATTATCATATTGATAAAAAAGGTCATGATCAATGGGCAAAATGTGCTTTAGCGCCAAAAGTACGATCGAAAATTACATAAATCTTCATATACCTTCCCTGTTTTATAAATAGGTATCACCAATAAATGTTATAATAATGATAACGAGATGATAATTATTACCTGACCAAAATGAATCGAACTAATGAGGTAAATTCTTTTATTATCATATAATTGCATGATTTGTTGCGACGTTGTTTGCAGCGTTAGAGAGGTGTAAAATGACGCTATGGGCTCGCTAAAAAACCGAATGTTACGAATAGCCCTGCGAAACAAGAGGTTGAAGCTAGTTTCATTATCACTAACATTAGGGGAAACCAGCCTAAAACTGGTAACACACGCAATGAGGTATTCCATATGCAAGCGGAAAATGTAGGGACGTTTTCACTGGATGAAAATGTCTGGCAAGGACTGACGCTGACAGACAGCGCCGTGAAGCAGATTAAGAATCTGGCGAAGCAGAATGAGGCCGTGCAAGGACTGCGGCTTAGTGTGAAACAATCTGGCTGTGCGGGGTTCGGCTATGTGCTGGATCTGGTACAGGAATTCGAAACCGACGATCTGGTTTTCGAACGTGATGGCGCAAAACTGTATGTCCCACTGAAAGCAATGCCTTTCATTGACGGCACAGAACTTGATTTCGTCCGTGAAGGGCTGAATCAGATATTCAAGTTTAATAATCCCAGAGCGCAACATGCTTGTGGATGTGGCGAAAGCTTTGGCATTTAAGTGATGAAAAATTATGGCACGTAGCACGGTAGATGTACCTGATGATGTCCAGATCTGGATGGGTGATGGACGCTATAAAGAAGGTTTCTTCACGCAGTTGGAAACCGATGAACTGGCGCACGGCATTAATGAAGGTGTCGTGCGGGCGATCTCGGCGAAGCGTAACGAACCTGAATGGATGCTGGAATTCCGTCTCAATGCCTACAAAGCGTGGCTGGAGATGGAAGAACCACATTGGCTGAAAGCCCATTACGAGAAACTCGACTATCAGGATTATAGCTATTATTCCGCGCCGTCCTGCGGTAACTGCGATGATAGCTGCGGCTCTGAGCCAGGCGCCAAGCAGCAATCCGGCATTACGGACGTGAATAATTACCTGACCAGCGAAGTAGAGAATGCGTTTAATCAGTTAGGCGTTCCTGTGCGTGAAGGCCAGAAAGTGGCGGTCGATGCGATTTTCGACTCGGTATCGGTTGCCACCACGTATCGGCATGAACTGGCGGAAAAAGGCATTATCTTCTGTTCATTCAGCGAGGCGATTCAGGAACATCCCGATCTGGTGCGTCAGTATCTCGGCACGGTCGTACCGGCGAACGATAACTTCTTTGCGGCGCTGAATTCGGCGGTCGCGTCTGACGGCACGTTTGTCTACATCCCGAAAGGCGTGCGCTGCCCGATGGAACTGTCGACCTATTTCCGTATCAACGCAGCGAAAACCGGTCAGTTCGAGCGTACGATCCTGATCGCTGATGACGACAGCTATGTCAGCTATATCGAAGGCTGCTCCGCGCCAGTGCGTGACACCTACCAACTGCATGCCGCGGTGGTGGAAGTCATCATCAACAAAAATGCGGAAGTGAAATATTCCACGGTGCAGAACTGGTTCTCCGGTAAAGATGACGCGGAAGGCGGGATCCTCAACTTTGTGACCAAACGGGCGCTGTGTGCCGGCGAGCATTCGAAGATGTCGTGGACGCAGTCAGAAACCGGCTCCGCGATCACCTGGAAATACCCAAGCGTTATTCTGCGCGGTGATTACTCCGTTGGTGAATTTTTCTCGGTTGCCTTGACCAACGGTCGCCAGCAGGCCGATACCGGCACCAAGATGATTCACATCGGTAAGAACACCCGTTCGACCATCATTTCTAAAGGTATTTCCGCCGGACGCAGTGAGAACACCTACCGTGGTCTGGTGAAGATCATGCCGAGCGCGACCAACGCCCGTAACTTCACCCAGTGTGACTCCATGCTGATCGGTAGCGAGTGTGGCGCGCATACTTTCCCGTACGTGGAAGTGCGCAACAATACCGCGCAGTTGGAACATGAAGCGACGACCTCGAAAATTGGCGAAGACCAACTGTTCTACTGCCTGCAACGCGGGATCAGTGAAGATGACGCCATCTCGATGATCGTGAACGGATTCTGTAAAGACGTCTTCTCTGAATTGCCGCTGGAATTTGCGGTAGAAGCACAAAAGTTACTGGCGATTAGCCTGGAACACAGCGTGGGTTAATTCGGCGGTTACCGGGATTTTCACAGACGAATAATGAGAATCATCGGTCCCGGAATTCATTAAGCGCTCACCACATTGAGCGTTGGAAGGAATAAGCATGTTAAGCATCGAAAATTTAAAAGTCAGCGTAGAAGGCAAAGCGATCATCAAAGGGCTTAATCTCACGATTAAACCCGGTGAAGTTCACGCGATTATGGGGCCGAACGGATCAGGTAAAAGTACCCTCTCCGCGACGCTGGCTGGACGTGAAGAATATGAAATCACCGACGGTTCGGTGACGTTCAAAGGAAAAGATCTGCTGGAGTTGTCTCCAGAAGATCGTGCGGGAGAAGGCGTCTTCATGGCGTTTCAGTATCCGGTAGAGATCCCTGGCGTCAGCAACCAGTTCTTCCTGCAAACCTCTGTTAACGCGGTGCGTAAATACCGCGAGCAGGAACCGCTGGATCGCTTTGATTTCGCCGACTTCATCGAAGAGAAAATCAAGCTGTTGAATATGCCGGAAGATTTGCTGACCCGTTCGGTCAACGTGGGCTTCTCCGGCGGCGAGAAAAAGCGTAACGATATTCTGCAAATGGCGGCGCTGGAGCCGGATCTGTGCATTCTGGATGAAACCGACTCCGGTCTGGATATCGATGCGCTGAAGATCGTCTCCAACGGCGTAAACTCTCTGCGCGACGGTAAACGCTCGTTCATCATCGTCACACACTACCAGCGTATTCTGGATTACATCAAACCGGATCACGTTCACGTTCTGTATCAAGGGCGCATTGTGAAATCGGGGGATTTCTCGCTGGTGAAACAGTTGGAGGAGCAAGGCTATGGCTGGCTTACCGACGAGCAATAAGGTGACGAACAATAACGTGGCGGGTAAAACCAGCGTCGCACAGAAGCAGGAACAGGCGTTGCAGCAATGGCATAGCCTGTTTGAGCGTGATGCGTCACGCCGTTCTGAAGATGCAAACCAACACTGGCAGGACGTGATACGCCTTGGCTTACCGCACCGTAAGCATGAGCACTGGAAATACACGCCGCTGGATGGCTTGCTGAGCAACGCATTTGTCGCCCCGCAGGCACAGTC
This sequence comes from Pectobacterium fontis, assembly GCF_000803215.1. Lineage (GTDB taxonomy): Bacteria > Pseudomonadota > Gammaproteobacteria > Enterobacterales > Enterobacteriaceae > Pectobacterium > Pectobacterium fontis. The sequence goes on along the minus strand of NZ_JSXC01000038.1, from coordinate 67,678 downwards.
TATCGATCGTGCGACGGTGGATGCATTGGCCTTGCCAGTGGATAGCTGGCGTCTGGTGTTTGTCGATGGCGTGTTTAACGCTGAACTCAGCGACAGCGCTTGGGGGCCTTATCAGGTTGATGTACAGGCATCGCGTGCGCATGGCGTGCTGCCCGCTGCCATTCAGTCTGAAGTGTTCCTGCATCTGACCGAAAGTTTGGCCAGCGAAAGTACGCTGATTCGTCTGGCTGCCGGGCAGCAGGCGGAAAAACCGCTTTATCTGCTGCATATCAACAGCAGCCAGGCGTCGGCCTTGAACACCGTTCATCATCGTCATCATCTAAACGTTGAGCGTGGCGCGAGTGCGGAAATTATCGAGCATTATGTCAGCCTGAATGAACATGCCCACTTCACTGGCGCGCGCCTGACGGTAAATGCGGCGGAAAATAGCCAGGTTAGCCACTATAAGCTGGCGTTTGAAGCGGCGGCGAGCTACCACTTTGCGCATAACGATCTGGTATTAGCACGCGATGCGCGCGTTTGCAGCCATAGCTTCCTGCTGGGTGCGGGGTTGACGCGCCATAACACCAGCGGTCAGTTGAACGGCGAAGGCACCAATCTGTCCATGAACAGCCTGATTCTGCCTGTCGGCAGTGAAGTGTGCGATACGCGAACGTATCTGGAGCATAATCAGGGCTATGGCGAAAGCCGCCAGTTGCATAAAGTCATCGTCAATGATCGTGCCAAAGCGGTATTTAACGGCATGATCAAGGTTGCGCCGCATGCGCTGAAAACCGACGGTCAGATGACCAACAACAACCTGCTGCTGGGCCGTCTGGCTGAGGTCGACACCAAGCCACAGCTTGAAATCTATGCGGATGATGTGAAGTGCAGCCACGGTGCCACTATTGGCCGTATGGATGAAGAGCAACTGTTCTATCTGCGCTCTCGCGGGATTACGCAGCAGGATGCGCAGCAGATGATCATCTTCGCTTTTGCGGCGGAGGTCACAGAAGCGATTGAAAACGAGTCTCTGCGAGATGTGGTTCTGCAACGTATCGCGCAGCGTTTGCCAAATGCGCTGGCGAATGCCGGCAAGGCGGTATGATGAGTTATCCCATTGAGCGGGTTAGAGCCGATTTTCCGGTGCTGGCAAGTGAGGTTAACGGTCAGCCGTTAGCCTATCTTGATAGCGCGGCGAGTGCGCAAAAGCCGCATTCGGTTATCAATCGCGAAGCAGAATTCTATCGTCATGAATATGCCGCGGTGCATCGCGGCATTCATACGCTGAGCGCACAGGCGACCAGCGCGATGGAAGCCGTGCGTGAAAAGGTAGCCTCCTTTATCAATGCCGCGTCGGTAGAAGAGATCGTCTTTGTACGCGGGACGACGGAAGCCATCAATCTGGTGGCTAACAGCTATGGCCGTACCTTCATCCAGCCGGGCGATAACCTGATTATCACCGAGATGGAACATCACGCGAATATTGTTCCCTGGCAGATGCTGGCACAAGCGCGTGGCGTTGAGGTGCGTGTATTGCCGCTAGCCGACGATGGCACGCTGGATGTTGCGCAGCTTCCCACCCTGCTGGATGAGCGTACTCGCCTGCTGGCAGTGACGCAGGTATCCAACGTGCTGGGTACATTGAACCCGGTGAAGGCCATGATTGCACAGGCAAAAGCGGCGGGCGCGGTGGTATTGGTCGATGGTGCGCAGTCGATTATGCACCAACCTGTTGATGTACAGGATCTGGACTGCGATTTCTTTGTCTTCTCAGGACATAAGATTTATGGCCCGTCCGGTATCGGTGTGCTGTATGGCAAGCGCGATCTGCTTCAGGCCATGCCGCCGTGGGAAGGCGGCGGGGCGATGATTCGTCAGGTTAGCCTGCGTACGGGCACCACCTATGCTGATTCACCGTGGCGCTTTGAAGCGGGTTCGCCCAATACGGGCGGTATCATGGGCTTAGGTGCCGCGTTGGACTATATGACCGCGCTGGGACGTGAAGACATTCAACGTTATGAATCCTCGCTGATGCAGTACGCGCTGGAAGCGTTAACGCAGGTGCCTGACCTGACGTTGTACGGCCCCGCTGAGCGTCACGGCGTTATTGCATTTAATCTTGGGCAGCACCACGCCTATGATGTCGGAAGTTTCCTCGATCGGTACGGTATTGCGATTCGCACCGGCCACCACTGCGCGATGCCGCTGATGGAACACTATGGTGTTCCCAGTATGTGCCGCGCCTCGCTGGCCGTTTATACTACACGCGAAGAAATTGACCGGCTGGTTGCCGGATTGCAACGTATCCATCGATTACTGGGCAGTTAAGCGCCGCGCGCGTACTGTTCGGGGAGGAAAACATGGCGAGTCTGCCAGAACCGCAGAAACTGGCGCGCAATTTTGCGCGTTGTAATGATTGGGAAGAAAAGTATCTCTATATCATTGAGTTAGGTGAACGTCTTGATCCGCTGCCGGATGAGTGGCGCAATTCGGATAACCTGATTGCCGGGTGCCAGAGTCAGGTTTGGATTGTGGCGCAGCCTGATGAGCAGGGCATTATCGTCCTGCACGGCGATAGCGATGCCGCGATTGTGAAGGGGCTGATTGCGGTGGTTTTCAGCCTGTATCACGGGCTGACAGCGCGGGAGATTGTTGAGCTGGATGTGCGGCCATTCTTTGAATCGCTGGCGTTGAATCAACACTTGACGCCATCCCGCTCTCAGGGGCTTGAGGCGATGCTGCGTGCGATTCGTGCACATGCTGCGGCATTGATCTAATTTTTCTGGTTCTTCTGCATGTAAGGCGCTGTGACGAAAATAACGTCCAGTGCCTTTTTGTTTATCGATGTTTACCTGCGGTACAGTATTGTATTTCCTTTCATTTATTAACTCGCTGATATTTCAGAATTCATCCCGTATATTTATTTCCCGTTAAATTTTATGCTGACTCTGCTTTGTAAAGAATTGAATATCAATAGATTGATTTTTAAATAAAATATTCTTTTGTTACAACAATGCTAATATATACCCACGTTCGGTGGAAAAGGGCAGCAATAACCGTATTAACACGAGAAATCCCCTGAATAACTCAGGTTGCCGCGAAGCGAAGACATCGCCAGCTTGAAGCATGACGGGTAAACAGGGTATAGCCGAATACGGCATTCTGGGTATAGACCGGATGTTGTTGATAATTAATATGTTAGACGTGATGTAGGGATCCTAATATGAAACGCGCGTTAACTTTACTTGGTATGGCCTTTGCGACATATCTGGCAAGCACAGCCGCCAAAGCGACGGAATATCCGTTACCGCCACCCAATAGCCGCCTTATCGGCGAAAATATCGCTTACACGGTCCCCAATGATGGTCGTCCACTGGAAGCTATCGCTGCGGATTTCAAGATTGGCCTATTGGGCATGATGGAAGCGAATCCTGGCGTGGATCCTTATCTGCCGACTGCGGGTTCTACACTCACGGTCCCGACACAAATGCTACTGCCGGACACCCCGCGTGAAGGCATAGTGGTCAATCTGGCGGAACTACGTCTCTATTACTACCCGAAAGGGAAGAACACTGTCATCGTTTACCCGATTGGCATCGGTCAACTGGGACGTACTACGCCGCTGATGACGACCAGCATTAGTGAGAAACGTGAGAATCCGACCTGGACGCCAACGGCGAATATTCGTAAGCATTATCTCGAAGAGCAGGGCATTAAACTGCCCGCAGTGGTTCCGGCTGGTCCAGATAATCCGATGGGGCTACACGCCCTGCGCCTGTCAGCACACGGTGGCGTTTACCTGCTGCATGGTACAAACGCGAATTTTGGTATCGGTATGCGCGTAAGTTCCGGCTGCATTCGTCTGCGCGCTGATGACATCAAGGCGTTGTTTGACCAGGCGCCCGTCGGTACACGAGTGCAGATCGTTAACGATGCGATTAAAACCTCCGTTGAACCGGACGGCAAACGCTACGTTGAAGTGCATCAGCCGTTGTCGAAGACCGATAAGGACGATCCACAGACGATGAAGATTCCGCTGTCGGCGAAGACGCAAAAGTTTGTTAAGGATGCGGAGACGGACAGTAAAGCCGTTGCTGATGCGATTGTGCGCCGTTCCGGCATGCCGATTGTGGTTAGCGTAGGGCAAGATATTAATACCTACCAGCCCCCTGGAGAATCAGCGCCAGAAACGCCTGATACGCATCAGACTGCGCCGATTACCGCTATCAGTACCACCGCTCGTTAATGACGAAATAAACCGTTCAGATGCGTCTAGGCGCATCTGTGCTGGCTCAGAGGTGAAGGGCTGAGTGGAATAGGGTTCGGCAGCGTGGAAAACGGATTGAAAGGAAAGCAGAGCAAGCAAAATGAAGGCAAAAAAAATGGCGCACAATGTGCGCCATTTTCACTACTTAACCAGTTCGATTACTTTTTGTAAGTACGAACTTGGTTGTCCAGACGCTGGTTAGCACGAGCTGCGTCGTCTTTAGCAGCTTGTACGTCAGAGCGGATTGCGTTCACGTCGTTGCTCAGTTGGTCAACTTTAGCGTTCAGAGTCTGAACGTCAGAAGACAGTTGATCGATCTTAGCATTGCTGGAACAACCTGCCAGCAGAGTAGAACCCAGAATTACCGCGCCCAGTACCAGTTTAGTACGATTCATTATTAATACCCTCTAGATTGAGTTAATCTCCATGTAGCGTTACAAGTATTACACAAACTTTTTTCTAATGAGAATAAATTTTTGATGAGAACATGCTTAATTTTGATCGTTCGCTCAAAGAAACAGCGAGTTTTACCTATTCATTAAAAAAGTAAGGAAAACAGCGCTATTTTTATCGGATAACTCCGAGGCTTTAGACTATTAAAACGGCGTGTTACGCAATCGCATTAATTAGGTTATCGCACTGTAGAAAGTCGTTTCAGAATATAAAAAAAGCGCCATAAAGGCGCTTTTATCGATCTGATGTTTGGGATCAGAGGCGATGTACGGAAGCGGTATTGGTGGTGCCGCTGGAAACCAGTGCGCCAGAGACCATAACAACAACATCGCCAGCTTGCGCGTGACCGGTGTTCAGCGCGGCTTCTTTACCAATGCGGTAGAAATCATCGGTAGAGGCGATTTCCTTCACCAGCAGCGTGTCAATCCCTTTGCTCAGCAGCAGTTGACGCGCGGTGACGTCGTTGGTTGTCAGCGCCAGAATGCGGGCATTCGGGAAATATTTACGAATAGATTTAGCAGACTTACCGCCGTTGGTTGCAACGACAATCAGTGGTGCATTCAGATTTTCTGCGGTTTCTACTGCACCACGGCAGACGGCTTCAGTGATACGCAGTATGCCTGGTGTTTTGATGGTATCTAAACGGCTTTTCATCACAGAATCAGTACGCTGACAAATCGTTGCCATAATGGTAACGGACTCCAGCGGATATTTACCTTTCGCACTTTCACCAGACAGCATCACGGCATCGGTGCCGTCGATGATGGCGTTAGCGACATCGCCTGCTTCAGCGCGGGTAGGGCGTGGGTTTTTGATCATGGAATCCAGCATTTGTGTGGCGGTGATCACCACTTTGCGTGCCTTATTACATTTTTCGATCATCATCTTCTGCGCGAAGATCACTTCTTCAACCGGAATCTCAACGCCCAGATCGCCACGGGCAACCATGATACCGTCAGAGGCTTCCAGAATTTCGTCGAAGTTGTTCAGGCCTTCCTGATTTTCGATCTTGGAGATAATCTGAATGTGTTCGCCGCCGTGTGCTTTCAGGTGAGCGCGGATTTCTTCAACGTCAGAACGTTTACGAATAAAGGATGCCGCAACGAAATCGACGCCTTGTTCGCAACCAAAAATCAGGTCGCGTTTGTCTTTTTCGGCCAGAGCCGGTAACTGGATGGAAACGCCTGGCAGGTTAACGCCTTTGTTCTCGCCCAGATCGCCATTGTTCAGCACTTTACAAACGACATCGTTGCCGTTGATTGCAGTAACCTGCATGCCGATCAAGCCGTCATCAACCAGAACGGTGTTACCTACGCTGAGGTCTTCAGTAAATCCGGCGTAGGTTACGGCGACGCGATCCTTGTTACCTACGATGCCTTGATCGGTTGTGAACGTGAACGTTTGACCCGCAGTCAGCGTTACGTCGGCACCGTTTTCCAGCTTCATGGTGCGGATTTCTGGGCCTTTGGTATCAAGCAGGATAGCGGCTTTTTTACCGGTTTTTTCCATAACGGCACGCAGGTTCTTAATGCGTTGACCGTGTTCTGCGTAATCCCCGTGAGAGAAATTCAGGCGCATGACATTCATGCCAGCAGACAGCAGGTTGCCCAGCATTTCTTCTGACTCTGTTTTTGGCCCGATGGTACAAACAATTTTTGTCTTTTTCATACGATAGTTTCTACAAGTTGTGATGGATAAAAAACGGGTTATCCAGTGGCGAGGCGAGCCCCTGGAAAGAAGGTATGAGGACACAGTATAAAAGAGGTAAGTATAGATGATCGTAACGAATGGATGATGAAGTGCGTAACCGCTCGCCGCATGAGGTTAGCGGAATTCGCGTGGATGATGCCGTTGATAATAATGTTATTGATAGTGGCACGTTGCTTAGCTGAAACCATTCAATTGAAACGACGTTCCGTATTATAGTTATTAAGCGACGAGAAACAAGAAGGTAAAAGGTAGGAAATGGAATATTTTGTCGTGTTTACGCAAAAAACTGAGCGATTTGGTGTTTTTACCTAACTTTGTTGCGCAACTGCCTAAGAAATCCACTGCATGAATACGTATGATGATTACGGCTAACGCAGGCAGGTGGTTGATTCTTGTAACGGCTGACAATAAATAAAGAAAATATGTGTAATCAGCACGTATTTCTATCGATCCGTATCACGTTTTTGTGTCATTCTTCTTGAGAAGATGAATGCAGATGGTAGGTTATCTACCATTACGGATTGTTACTGCGCAAGCAGGCAAAACCAGATTCTCGTTCTTGTTACGGGTGTCTGGTTTTTTTGTTTCCAGGGTTTGAAAAATGAAGATTGCCAAAATACTCAACAATAATGTCGTTACCGTAATCGACGAAAACAATAATGAGTCGGTTGTGATGGGGCGTGGGTTAGGCTTCAAAAAGCATTCTGGCGATCTGTTGGATGAAACACTGATTGAACGTGTGTTTGTCATGAAGTCCGGAGAGTTGACATCACGCTTACAGGAGCTGCTGTCAGAAATCCCGATGGATGTCATCACGACGGCAGACAAGATTATTCTGCTGGCAAAAGATCGTTTGCCGGGGAAATTGCAAAACAGCGTCTATATCTCCCTAACGGATCACTGCCACTTTGCGATAGAGCGTCACAAGCAAGGGGTGGATATCCGTAATGTGCTGTTATGGGAAATAAAACGCCTGTATCCAAAAGAGTTCGCTGTCGGTCTGGAAGCGCTGGATATTATTGCGCAGCGTTTGGCTGTGCGGCTACCGGAGGATGAAGCTGGGTTTATTGCTCTGCATTTGGTGAATGCGCAACTTGACAGCGAAATGCCAGAAATATTGCAAATTACCAAAATCATGCAGGAAATACTGAATATTGTAAAATATCAGTTGAATCTGGATTATAACGAGCAGGCATTGAGCTATCATCGCTTTGTGACGCATTTGAAATTTTTTTCTCAGCGGCTAATCGGGAAAAATACCGTATTTAGTGATGATGAATCACTGCATGATGTCGTGAAAGAAAGATATCAACTGTCTTATCGCTGTGCGGAAAAAATACAGGCACATATTATTCAAAAGTATCATTACACGTTAACGAAAGAAGAGTTGATGTTTTTAACCATCCATATTGAGCGCGTGCGAACGGAGGGGCAGGAAAAAGAAGAGCCAGGAGATGGCGAATAATGTTGTTAATTTGCTTTTCATCACAAAATAGCAACGTCGTAAGGTAAATATGTTGCGTATGATGAAAGTGGAAACATAGAATATGTGGAAAGTGAACTGTCAGATGAAGTAGTTATTTATTGTCGGTGCGAAAAATTGCACTGACAAACAAGCAGGATTGTTACTGTCAGGCTGGTCTCGGCGGGCAGGCAAAACCTAAATCGTTTTCTCAATGTTTATTGGGAAAAGCGATTTAGGTTTTTTTTTGTCTCAACAGAACTGGCAATCTTAACTTACTGATATTTAAGTCTGTTTAGCATTAAGGATAGACGATGGAATACAAAGCATTAGCAAATGAGATACTCGATGGTGTCGGTGGACGTGGCAACATCATTAGCGTGATACACTGCGCCACTCGATTACGTTTTAAATTAAAAGATAACAAAAAAGCGGATGCCGCTGCGCTGAAGAATAACAGCGGCGTAATCATGGTCGTTGAAAGTGGTGGGCAATTTCAGGTCGTGGTGGGCAATCACGTCGGTAACGTTTATCAGGACTTGCTCAATGTTTCCGGCATGAGTGAGAACGCGACGACTGAAAATCAGGATAGTGGTGAAAAGGAAAATATACTTTCCCGCTTAATTGATATTGTTGCAGGTATATTTACTCCACTCATGGGCGTTATGGCCGCTTCCGGGATATTGAAGGGTTTTTTAGCGCTTAGTCTTGCCTGTGGATGGATGGTGGATAGCAGCGGTGTCTATAAATTGCTATTTTCCGCTAGTGACGGGTTGTTTTATTTCTTTCCGATTATTCTTGGGTATACCGCCGGGAAAAAATTTGGCGGTAATGCATTTGTCACGATGGCGATTGGCGGCGCATTAGTCCATCCCACGATGATAGCCGAATTTAATGCCATGTCAGCGGCGAATTATCAGCCATTACATTTTTTCGGTATTCCCATTACCTTTATTAATTATTCGTCGTCGGTTATTCCTATTATTTTTGCAGCATGGGTTTCATGCCGCCTGGAAACGCCGCTGAACAAAATCCTACATGCCAATATCCGCAACTTTTTCACACCTGCATTATGTTTGCTCATCACGGTTCCGCTGACGTTTTTAGCGATTGGCCCGGTAACGACCTGGCTGAGTCATCAGTTGGCTGCTGGCTATCAGGTCATGTATAGCGCCAACCAAACTCTTGCCGGCGGCTTCATGGGAGGGCTATGGCAGGTGTTTGTGATGTTTGGCCTTCATTGGGGTTTTGTTCCACTCATGATCAACAACTTCAGCGCACTGGGTCACGATACGCTGATTGCGGTGCTGACGCCGGCGGTGTTTGCACAAGCTGGGGCGGCGCTAGGCGTATTCCTGCGTACTCGTGACGCTAAGTTAAAAGGTATCGCTGGCTCGGCGTTCCCTGCGGCGATATTCGGTATCACCGAACCGGCGATTTACGGTGTAAACCTGCCCCAACGTCGCCCGTTTATCTTTGGCTGCATCGGTGGGGCGCTGGGCGGTGGGGTTGCTGGCTTCTTCGGCGCGACACAATACTCTTTCGGTTTGCCTAGCGTTTTCGCATTCACGCAAATGATCCCATCAACGGGTATGGATAGCAGCGTGTGGGGCGCCATCATTGGTACGGCCATTTCGTTTTTCTTCTCTGCACTGGCCAGTTATCTGTTCGGGCTTAAAAAAGAGCCAGTGAAAGAAACCGCTCCGAGCGAAGCGGTACAGGAACAAAAACCGGTCGCCTTAGTTCGCCAGCAAGCCATTGTTAGCCCCATCGCCGGTGAAATTCTGCCACTTGAGCAGGTTGGCGATGAAACGTTTGCCAGTGGATTAATGGGCAAAGGGATCGCGATTAAGCCATCGGCTGGGCGTGTTGTTTCCCCTGTCAATGGAACGGTTGCCTCATTGTTCAAAACTCATCATGCCATTGGCCTCGAATCGGAAGAGGGCGCAGAGGTACTGATTCACGTTGGTATCGACACGGTAAAATTGGATGGTCAGTATTTCACTGCTCATATTAAGACGGGCGATGTCGTGAAGCAGGGCGATCTTCTGGTGGAGTTTGACTATCAGGCGATCGAGAAAGCGGGTTATGACACGACGACGCCCGTCATAATCACAAATAGTGAAGATTACGTTGATGTTTTGCCTACAACTGGCAACACCGTACAGGAACAAGGCGCGCTGTTGACGCTAATTCGCTGAAATTGAAATTTACGACCCAATTGGGAGGAGAAAAAATGAGCCATCAGTTTCCAAAAACATTCTTGTGGGGCGGCGCAGTTGCTGCTAATCAGGTCGAAGGTGCGTACTTAACGGACGGCAAAGGGTTATCCACGTCTGATTTACAACCTCAGGGTATTTTTGGTGAAGTTGCCATGCGCACGCCGGGCGACAGCGGCATTAAAGACACGGCGATCGATTTTTATCATCGCTATCCCGAAGATATCGCACTCTTTGCTGAAATGGGATTCAAATGCCTGAGAACCTCGATTGCCTGGACGCGCATTTTCCCGCAAGGCGATGAAACCCAGCCAAACGAGGCCGGGCTGGCCTTTTACGATCGCCTGTTTGATGAAATGGCGAAATATGGCATTCAGCCTCTTGTGACGTTGTCACATTATGAGATGCCATACGGTTTGGTGAAAAACTACGGTGGTTGGGGAAGCCGTGAAACCATCGGATTCTTTGAACGCTACGCCCGTACGGTATTCCAACGCTACAAAGATAAAGTGAAATACTGGCTGACGTTTAACGAAATTAACTGCGCATTGCATGCGCCATTTACGGGTATTGGTTTGCCGACGGGGAATGACAGCAGCAAACAGGATATCTATCAAGCCATTCACCATCAGTTGGTTGCCAGTGCTAAAGCGGTAAAAGCCTGCCATGAAATCATCCCAGATGCCAAAGTGGGCAATATGATGCTGGGTTCTATGTTCTATCCATTGACCTGCAAGCCTGCGGATGTCATGGAAACGATGCAGCAGAATCGCGACTGGCTGTTCTTTGGCGATGTACAAACCCGAGGATATTACCCGGCATACATGAAGCGTTTCTTTGCACAGCACGGCATTACGCTGACGGTCACGGAAGACGATCGTCAATCGCTGAAAGAAACTGTCGATTTCATCTCTTTCAGTTATTACATGACAGGCTGTGTCACCACCGATGAAGAAGTGAACCTGAAAGCGCGTGGCAATATTTTGAATATGGTGCCGAATCCGCATTTAGAAAGTTCCGAATGGGGCTGGCAGATCGATCCTGAAGGGCTGCGGTATTTGCTGAACTACTTATATGACCGTTACCAAAAACCGCTGTTCATTGTGGAAAATGGCTTGGGTGCCAAAGATAAACTGGAAAGCGATGGCAGCATTAACGATGACTATCGCATCAAATACCTGAACGATCATCTGTATCAAGTGGGTGAAGCGTTGGAGGACGGTGTTGACGTGATGGGGTACACCTGCTGGGGACCGATCGATCTGGTCAGTGCCTCAAAAGCTGAAATGTCGAAACGCTACGGCTTCATTTATGTCGATCGTGATGATGAAGGGAATGGCACTTTAGAACGCCGGCGTAAGAAAAGTTTCTACTGGTACAAAGAGGTGATTTCCTCTAACGGAGCGTCGTTGAAATAAATCATCGTATTGATGAGTCATTTACGCATTCATTCTTAGAACAACCCATTCTGGAATGAATGCGCTATAAGCGAATCAACAGGAGGTAGAACGAATGTTTAAATATATGTTGCCTATCCTGATAACGGTAATCTCTCTTAGCGCATTTGCAGTTGAGCCAACCGTGCGTATCAACGATGGGGAACTGCGTGGTAGCACGGACGGCGGGATCATATCGTTTAAAGGTATCCCCTACGCTAAACCCCCGGTGGGTGCGCTGCGTTGGCATGCACCTCAGCCAACGGCATCATGGCAGGGGATAAAGGAGGCAACAAAATTTGCTGCAAGCTGTATGCAACCTCAGCTCCCAGCGAATATCGTCATACCGTGGACGGCGGAGTATCTTGCCAACGGGCCTTTTAGCGAAGACTGCCTGTATTTAAATGTCTGGACTCCAACGATAAAATCTGACGCTCGGCTGCCAGTCGTCGTCTGGGTACATGGTGGCGGATTTTCTCAAGGATCGGGGAACGTCCCCATCTATCATGGACAGCACTTGGCTAAACGAGACGTCGTTGTTGTCACTATCAACTATCGACTTGGCGTGTTTGGCTTCCTTGCGCACCCTATGCTCAATGCCGAAAAAGATGGTTCTGGCCAGTTTGGGATGATGGATCAGGTTGCGGCTCTGAAATGGGTCAATAAAAATATTGAGAAATTTGGTGGGGACCCGACTCAGGTTACGATTGCTGGCCAATCGGCTGGTGCGATAGCTATTCATCACTTACTCACTGCGCCGTCTGCTAACGGATTGTATGCTCGGGCGATTGCTGAAAGTACGGCGTGGTCTTTAACAAAACTGGTCCCGCTTGATAACGCTAACCAGCTTGGTGAAAAAGTGGCTAACCTGACCGGCGCGCACACCCTTAAAGAACTGAGAGCGTTAACCGCAGAACGCCTGCTCGATATTCATAATGCGAATGAACTTGGTAAAGAAGCGCGTTTTTTCCCGGTAGATAATGGTGATTTCATTCCGGCAGGTAGCGCGCAAAACACCCGCGTTCCCGTATTGTTGGGCGCTAATTACGATGAAGCCAGCGCATTTAGCCCTGTCTGGAACCTCACAACCCGTGATGAATACAAAAAATACCTGACGACACGCTTCACCCAATCTGCTGCTGATTTTGAAAAAATGTATCCGGTCAAATCTGATAGCGATGTCCCGTCCACTATACGTCGGTTGTTAGCTGATGCTTCTCTGATCGGCATTCTCAACTGGGCTGATGGAAGAGGCAAAGAGGCGGCACCGGCTTATGGTTATCGCTTCACGCATACAGAGCCTGGTCCGTTGGCAGAGCGATTCCAGTCATTCCACAGTGCTGAAATACCCTATGTTTTCGGAACGCTGGATGTCGGTAACAGGCCTTTTACCTCGGTTGATAGGCAACTATCTCATACCGTACAACGTTACTGGGTAAACTTTATTAGAACAGGTAATCCAAATGGCCCAGGTCTGGCTGACTGGCCCATGTTGAAGAATGAGCAATTTATGGAATTGAACGATAAACCTGTATCCAAGCCGTTACTTTCTGATGAGCAAAAAAATAAATTTCGCCAATGGCTGAAAGACGGTGGCTCAGTGTATTTGTTCTAATAAAAAATGACAGTGTAGATGGGGCAAATTACTCAGGCACGTCAGGTCGTGAATAAGAAGATAAAATCATTGCTGATAAATGATGTCTACTCCTTGTTCTATTTATGGTTAAGGTGATTTTTAATATATCTAGTGGTTTATTAATGGCGATGTCGTGTTGTTCTTTGGAGTGTACATCGCCATTTTCATTCATCATGGGGAAATACAGGAGAAAAAATGAAACTGGAGGGGATTGAGTAAACATATAAATCATATAAACGTTCATTCCGATTTTACACGATTTATGTAAATAGACGGGCTTTCGGCTAGCGTCGAAAGAATGCTGTTTTCAATTTAAAAATTTACCCTACTCGGATAATAATTATGCGTAAAAAATTTCCTGTAAAAACGATAGTGTTACTGATGTCGTCTGTATTTTTTTCTCATAGTGCTATTGCTGCTACATTAACAGTAGAAGAGCGCCTGGCTTTACTAGAGAAAGAACTGGCTGACAATAAGAAAGAGTTACAGTCAACGAGGAATGAACTCAAACAATACAAAATGGTTTTTGACGATCGTCAGAGAACAGAAGCAAAGACGAAAACGGCATTGACGGGAAAAGAAAGTATTAGCGTTATAACGACTCCTCAGCCTAAAAACGTCGCTTCCAATGGACAGAATAACATGTCCACAGGGGATTCTGCGGCTGCACCTCAACGGCAAGAACTGACCTTAAACGAATTAGCAAAATACGTTAAAGATGATATCGGATTTACCTATTCTGGATATTTACGCTCAGGCTGGGCGACGGGAACGAATGGTTCACCAAAATCCTATGCAATTGGTTCGTTGGGGCGTTTTGGTAATGAGCATACCAGTTGGTTCGATCTGCTGCTGAAGCAACGCGTTTATAATCAAGATGGAAAAACAGCACACGCGATCGTTAAATTAGATGGTAATGTTGGACAATCCTATTCAGCGGGTTGGTTTGGCGACGATAGTACCAATGAAAATAAATTACAATATTCAGATATTTATTTAACGACAAAAGGGTTCCTGCCATTTGCACCAGAAGCTGATTTCTGGGTAGGGAAACATGCACTACCGGTATATGAAATACAAATGCTGGATTGGAAAAGCATTCGTACAGATTCCGCTGCAGGTGTTGGTATTGAAAATATGAATGCTGGGGTGGGTAAAATTGATGTCTCTCTGACTCGCGAGGATCTGAATGTTTACTCGCGAGATCTGACAGATAAAACGCAAATGAATACCAACTCAATCGATTTACGCTACAAAGGTATTCCTCTGTGGGATGGCGCTTCGCTGTCGGTGATGGGTAAATATGCGATGGCAAACAAGAACGATACGCAGAAGGATAATGAAGCCAATCAGACGTATTACAAACTTAAGGATGCATGGCTGGCTGCGGCTATTTTACGGCAGAATTTAAACCGCGGTGGGTTTAATGAATTTACTGTTCAGGCGGCAAATAACTCATTTGCCAGCAGTTTCTCTCGCTATTCTGGCGTAAGCCCATTTATGGGGTACAATGGTTATTATTATGGCGATCATACCAATGGCACCGCGATACGATTGATTTCGCAAGGTGAAATGTACCTGAGCGACAATGTGATTGTTGGTAATGCTTTGGTTTATTCGAAAGGTAATGATGTTTATAGCTATGAAACTGGTGCGCACAGTGACTATGAAAGTTTCCGTACTGTAGTTAGACCTGCTTATATTTGGGATAAATACAATCAAACCGGAGTTGAGTTAGGCTGGTTTACACAAACCAATAAAAACCAAAATGGTGTTGACTACAAGGAATCAGCCTATAAAACAACGCTATATCATGCGTTAAAAGTTGATACCAGCCTGTTTAATTCTCGTCCTGAAATTCGTCTGTATGGGACGTATTTAAAGCTGTTGGATAACGAAATATCAAAATATACTTTCTCAGACAGTAAGAAAGATCAATTCACGGTCGGGGTTCAGGCTGAAGTGTGGTGGTAATTTAATCGCGCCCTTTACCACTCAGATGAGTGGTAAAGGGATGCCTACACCATAAACTGGTCTGATAATATTTAGAACCATTCTATCAGATTTTTTAGTTATTTTCTGGGATGTAAGGAGTTTTTTATGAACATGTTTGCGCGTAGCACAATCGCATTATGTTGTATGCAAGCGTTCAGCAGCCCTTTATTAGCAGCCGAAATCTCCCAACCTAATCAGGCTGGTAATAATACAACGGCTCTGCAACCCAATATTGTCTATATTTTATTAGATGATCAGCGGTATGACGCATTTGGTTTTATCAATAAAAGAATCCAAACGCCGCATATGGATGAAATTGCCAAGAATGGCACCTGGTTTAAAAATGCCTTCGTCACCACTTCATTGTGTTCACCAAGCCGTGCCAGCATTTTGACAGGAATGTACGTGCATAATCATGGTGTGGCTGACAATAACCCGACAGATTTGTCCCGTTTACATTATTTCCCTGAGAAATTAAAAGAGAGTGGTTACCAAACGGGCTTTTTTGGTAAATGGCATTTTGGCGGTGCAGATCATACGGCTAAAGCCGGGTTCGCAGGTTTTGATCGCTGGGTTGGATTATTAGGACAAGGAGATTATTACCCGATAAATATGTTTGGTGAACAGGCGAAACTTAATATTGATGGGAAAATGGTCCCACAGAAAGGGTATATTACCGATGAGCTAACCGACTATGCAGTTAACTGGTTAGACGGCCTTGATAAGAAGAAACCTTTCATGATGTATCTGTCACATAAAGGTGTTCATTCAGATTTTTATCCGGCGATCAGACATAAAGGTTCGATGGATAAAGTGACTTTCCCATTACCTGATACCTATGCAGATACGCTGGAAAATTATGAAGGCAAACCGATGTGGGTTAAAAACCAGCGTAACAGTTGGCACGGCGTGGATTATCCCTACAATAAAAAAATGGATATGCAGCAATTTCAGCGTGACTACTATGAAACCCTGCGTTCCGTTGATGATAGTGTTGGCCGAGTACAGGAATGGCTGAAGAAAAATGGGCTGGATAAAAACACTATAGTGATGGTGATGGGGGACAACGGTTTTTCATTCGGTGAGCATGGGTTGATCGATAAACGGACGGCATATGAAAGCTCAATGCGTGTTCCACTTATCGCTTCCGGTCCTGGTTTTGGCAAAGGTGAGATTGTTGAAGATTTAGTTGCGAATATCGATATTGCGCCAACATTCTTAGAGGCCGCAGGCGTTGAAAAACCGCAGAATTATGATGGTAGCAGCTTCCTGAACCTGAAAGCAGATAAAGAAAAACAGGCAAAACGTAAAGACTACTTTGCCTATGAATACTTCTGGGAATATGACTTTCCTTATACCCCAACCATGTTTGCCATCCGCACCCCTGAATATAAATATATCCAGTACTACGGCGTATGGGATAAGGAAGAGCTGTATGATATGAAGAAAGATCCAGATGAAAAGCACAATTTGATTGATTCAAAAGACAACGCTCTGGTTGAAACGAAAATTGCGCTACGTAAAAAGCTGTATATGGAACTGAAAGATCAGCAAGGCCGTAATATTATCCCTTACAACGCGAGAACCAAAGAGGGCCAGGTATTCCGTTACGAAGGCGATGGTAAGAAAATGGCAGACTTTCCAAGCGAGTGGTTGCGTGGGGATAATCCTCGTGACAAGTATTCGGGTATCATCCCCGAAACAGTCAACAAAGATGCTGATGGCGAAAAAGTCTTTTCCTCCTTTGAAAAGGCTGATCAGATGGTCAAAGAGTTAATGAATAAAAAAGCAGAGCAGTAATCGGTAAATAAAAGTGTTATTGCGATAAACGACCGCAGGAAAAGATAATATATTAAACCCATGTTGAAGCATGGATTTTTTTGATGTGCATATCGCTAGAATACGTTTTTTCCTGTAAATGGATGTCGGTCACAATTTTATGGTGAAGGCATTGAGAAAATAGCAATATATGATATTTTTCTATTATTGGATTGTAACTACGTAAAGTAGGCAAAACCAGAGACGAACCTTGTTCATATGATGACTTGGGCGTTTCTGGTTTTTTTTTGAGAATTATAAATTTTTAGCAATGTTGATGGTGTTAGCGGGAGCGTTGTGCCATCCATGAAAGTGTACTGAGCAAGCAAAGAGAGCAGTGGGGTGATGATGAAAAACATAGATAATTTTCAGTTAATGGCAAAACCATCAGGTTCTGTTTGTAACATTGATTGCTCATACTGTTTCTATCTTGAAAAAGAGCATCTTTACCCTGAACGTAAAAGCCATTGGAAAATGAATGGTGTGACATTGGAAAATTATGTCAAGAAAAATATTACTCAGCAGAGTGGTGATGTGATTGATTTTCCCTGGCAGGGAGGAGAACCCACCCTGTTGGGCATTGATTTTTTTAAAGAGGCAATCCGCCTACAAAATATTTATAAAGGCAATAAGTCGATCAATAATTTTTTCCAAACAAACGGTACGAATATCGATGATGACTGGGCTGTTTTCCTGAAGGAAAATAATTTTCTGGTTGGACTCTCGATCGATGGCGATCGCATCAGTAATGATACTTATCGTCTTACTCGCTCTGGTAAGAGTACGTTTGATGCCGTAATGAAAGGCCTGAATGCCTTAACGCGTCACAAGGTTGAATTTAATACGCTCACGGTAGTCAATGCGGAAAATGTAAAAAGGCCAATAGATGTCTATAAGTTCCTGAAACGGATTGGTAGCCGCTATATGCAGTTTATTCCGCTGGTTGAGCGTCGAGCCAGTCAACCCGATGCCAATGGTTTAACCTTGATACAGCCTGATTTTTCGGGTCAATGTGCCGTGACAGAGTGGTCAGTGCCGGCGAAAAGCTATGGCAGATTTCTGAATACGATCTTTGACTATTGGATCCAAAATGATATTGGGTCTGTTTTCGTGATGAATTTTGAACAAACCTTAACAAAAATGACGGGCAGACCGAGTGCGTGTGTCATTAATGAGGTGTGTGGCAGTAATCTGATTGTAGAATCAAATGGCGATGTGTATTCCTGCGACCATTTTGTTTACCCAGAAAATAAGCTGGGAAATATGAATAATGATGATTTGAGTGCATTGGTTAACTCGAATCAAAATCTCTCTTTTGGTATGAATAAACTGAATGGAATTAGTAAAGATTGCCTAGGTTGCTCCGTTCGTCCTGTCTGTAATGGTGGGTGCCCAAAACACCGCTTCAACCTCTCTTCCGATGGGCGTCCCAATAAAAATCATTTATGTGATGGTTTCGCTTTGCATTTAAATCATGCTATTCCCATCATGCAGGATATTTTAATTCACCTGAGGAATGATCAGAATCCTAAAAAGATCAAAAAAATCATCAGAGACAAACATTTCAGATTCAAATATTAATATGCTCATATGAGCTGACAAAATGAGGTTATTAGACAATGAAAGTAGGTTATTTAGCATGCTTGATTTCGGGCGCATTGATGTGCACCTCGATGAATGTTTCTGCATTACCTGCCGATTTTCCGGTTATGCCTGCGGCAACCGTCCCTGTGAGCCAGTATGTCACGGCGGTGAATGACGATAGCAGCATCACTTTCCGCCTGTTTGCGCCAACCGCGAAACAGGTCAGTGTTTTTACCGGTTCGACACCCGATAGCATCGTATCCCATGCGATGACAAAAGATGAATCTGGTGTATGGGCCTTCAAAACGTCAGCGCTGGCACCGAACCTGTATGAATATTTTTTCAGCGTGGATGGCTTTCGCACCATCGATACCGGCACGGCGTTTACCAAACCGCAGCGTCAGGTGAATACCAGCCTGATTCTGGTGCCGGGGAGTATTCTGGATGTGCGTCAGGTCCCACACGGTGAGGTGAGAACGCTGACTTATCACTCGAAAGAATTGAAAGCAGAGCGTCAGGTGTATGTCTGGACGCCGCCGGGCTATAGCGCATCGTCAAAACCATTGCCAGTGCTGTACTTCTATCATGGCTTTGGCGACACGGGGGCGTCGGCTGTCGTGCAGGGGCGTATACCGCAGATGATGGATAACCTGCTGGCGGAGAAGAAGATTGAGCCGATGCTGGTCGTCATTCCTGATACGGAAACCGATGCTCCCGGCATTATCCCGGAAGACTATCCACCACAGGAACGCCGCAAAGTGTTCTATCCGCGTAATGCCTTGGCAGCAGACAGAGAGCTTATTTATGACATTATCCCCGAGATCGGCAAACGCTTTAACGTCCGTCAGGATGCGAACGGCAGGGCGCTGGCGGGATTGTCTCAGGGCGGCTATCAGGCACTGGTATCCGGCATGAGCCATTTGGATCATTTCGGCTGGCTGGCCACGTTTAGCGGCGTCACAACGGTAACGGTGCCAAATACAGCCGTCGCTGCACAGCTTGAGCGGCCTGAGCAGATTAATCAGCAACTGAAGAATTTCACGGTGGTGATTGGCGAAACAGATAACATCACGGGTAAGGATATCGCAGGTCTGAAAACCAAGCTGGAGCAGAAAAATATCCGGTTTGACTACCGCCATTATCCGAATCTTGGCCATGAAATGGATGTCTGGCGACCGGCCTACAGCGAATTTGTTCAGAAGCTGTTTAAATAGCGTCTTCATGTGCGGGCAGAGTCGTTGCATGCCCGCTTCACGATGAGGAGGGCTGTCTCTGTCTGGTATTGATCTAGCTAGAGCAGAAAGTACCATTATCATCGCTCCTGATTAGCATCAGAGCTGGATTTTGGTTCTCGGTGGTATTGCATAACAGTAACAATCTGGAACCGAAGTCATACGCATTCAAATGGACTTAAACATGTACTTAAAGTCATCGGATTTGAGTGGATTTCGATAGATTTTACTGGAATAGGGGAAGATGAATTTCTTCTTTTCAGCGTGTTATAGACATCAATATACGTCTATAGAACATGAATTGGTACGACCGAGTGGACTCGAACCACCGACCCCCACCATGTCAAGGTGGTGCTCTAACCAACTGAGCTACGGTCGTACAGTAGATAACATCTTAATCAGTAACATTTTGATTAAAATGCTTTTCTTCATTCCTGCGTTTGGAATGGGCGCTATTATGGACGGCTCAGACGTTGGTGGCAAGCGCTTTGTTTATCGTCCTCTTCCAAGTGTTGAATGTTTAGCCATATCTGTACATTGACGTTAAATCATCCCGTCAAAGTATCGGCGATAAACCGCATACCCATCGACATGTCAAGGCGCGTTCGGTTAATGATAACAAATCGTATTATCGGAAAAATTATTGATGCAGATAGGAAAAATGTGCGATTGAACTGCTTTTCATCAGGTTAAGCTATCGCAGAAGTTAGCATATACAATTATAAATTATAGGGAGACTCTGGCACTGTCTTGTATCAAGAAGAGGGGATTGGTGAAGGCTCCGTTGTCACATGACGAGGCCAGCGGAGAGCACACCTGCCGTCTTACACAATGATTAAGGCAATGCAACATACTGGGAGAGAACGATGGACGATAATAAAACGAAAACACCCGGCAAGTGTCCGGTTATGCATGGCGGAAATACTTCTACTGGCTCATCAAATACCGACTGGTGGCCAAATGCCCTCAACCTCGACATTCTGCATCAGCACGATACCAAGACCAACCCATTTGGCAGTGATTTTAGCTACCGTGATGCCCTCAAAACCCTTGATGTCGATGCCCTCAAGAAAGACCTGCATGCACTCATGACCGATAGCCAGGAGTGGTGGCCAGCAGACTGGGGTCACTACGGCGGTCTGATGATTCGTATGGCCTGGCATTCGGCGGGTTCTTACCGTATGGCTGATGGTCGCGGCGGCGGCGGAACGGGTAACCAGCGTTTTGCACCGCTTAACTCCTGGCCGGATAACGCTAGCCTCGACAAAGCGCGTCGTTTGCTGTGGCCAATCAAGAAAAAATACGGCAACAAACTCAGTTGGGCAGACCTGATTATTCTGGCAGGTAACATCGCTTACGAATCTATGGGGCTGAAAACGTTCGGCTTCGCCTTTGGTCGTGAGGACATCTGGCATCCGGAAAAAGACACTTACTGGGGCTCGGAAAAAGAGTGGTTAGCGAAGAGCACAGGACGTTATGGCAGCGACGATCGTACCTCGCTGGAAAATCCGCTGGCTGCCGTACAGATGGGGTTGATTTACGTTAACCCGGAAGGTGTCGATGGTCATCCCGATCCGTTGCGTACCGCCCAGGATATGCGCGTGACGTTCTCCCGTATGGCAATGAATGATGAAGAAACCGTTGCTCTGACCGCAGGTGGACACACGGTGGGCAAAACCCACGGCAATGGTGATGCCAGTCTATTGGGGGCTGCGCCAGAAAGTGCAGATGTTGAAGAGCAAGGTCTGGGGTGGCATAACCCGACGGGCTCGGGGAAAGGCCGTCATACCGTCACCAGCGGGCTGGAAGGTGCCTGGACAACGCATCCAACGCAATGGGACAACGGCTTCTTCCACATGTTATTGAATCATGAGTGGGAGCTGAGAAAGAGTCCGGCTGGTGCCTCGCAGTGGGAGCCGGTCAGTATTAAAGAAGAAGATAAGCCAGTCGATGTTGAAGACCCGTCTATTCGTTACAACCCGATGATGACCGACGCTGATATGGCGCTAAAAATGGATCCGGAATATCGCAAGATTTCCGAACGCTTCTATCAGGATCAGGCCTACTTCTCCGACGTATTTGCCCGAGCATGGTTTAAATTGACGCACCGTGATATGGGGCCTAAAACACGCTATATCGGTCCAGATGTGCCGCAGGAAGATTTACTATGGCAGGATCCGGTGCCAGCGGGTCGTACCGATTATGATGTTGATGTTGTCAAAGCGCGTATTGCGGAAAGTAGCCTTTCCA
Organism: Pectobacterium fontis; assembly: GCF_000803215.1. Classification (GTDB taxonomy): domain Bacteria; phylum Pseudomonadota; class Gammaproteobacteria; order Enterobacterales; family Enterobacteriaceae; genus Pectobacterium; species Pectobacterium fontis. Next base: position 45,634 of record NZ_JSXC01000038.1, on the reverse strand, counting down.
TCAGTGAGCTGGTCGCAACTGCCTGGGACAGTGCCCGTACGTTCCGTGGTTCCGATATGCGTGGTGGCGCGAACGGCGCGCGTATCCGCCTGGCTCCGCAGAAAGATTGGGTCGGCAACGAGCCTGAGCGTCTGGCGCGCGTATTAGTCGTTCTGGAAAGTATTGCTGCCGCAACGGGAGCCAGCGTGGCGGATACCATTGTGCTGGCAGGTAATGTGGGGATAGAGAAAGCGGCAAAAGCGGCTGGTGTACAGGTAACCGTACCTTTTGCGCCGGGGCGTGGAGATACCACGGATGCCCTGACGGATGCGGAGTCTTTTGACGTCCTCGAACCCATTCATGATGGCTATCGCAACTGGTTGAAGCAGGATTATGCCGTTAGTGTGGAAGAGCTGATGCTTGATCGCACGCAATTGATGGGGCTGACCGCGCATGAAATGACGGTGTTGGTTGGAGGCCTGCGTGTGTTGGGAACCAACTACGGTGGTACAAAACACGGCGTATTTACCGATCGTGAAGGGGCGCTGACGAATGACTTTTTCGTGAACCTGACTGACATGAAATACACCTGGAAGCCTTACCGTAAAGATCTGTATGAAATCCGTGACCGTAAAACGGGTGAAGTCAAATGGACGGCGACGCGTTTGGATCTGGTCTTTGGTTCCAACTCCATTTTGCGTTCCTATGCCGAAATTTACGCTCAAGATGATAACAAAGAGAAGTTTGTGAATGACTTTGTTGCTGCGTGGGTGAAAGTGATGAATGCAGATCGCTTCGATCTGGCAAAATAAGGTGCAACTTCTCCCCGCGTTGGCGCTTATGCCAGGTGGGGAGAGTCATTTCCCACTGCGACGCACTGTCGATGTGTCGGGGCAGATTGACGCAATGCCAATTTCACAAGCGATATCGCTAGCGTAATCGTATTAATCGACAGTAAAGGCATGGATAGAGATATAAATTCAGGAGGAAAAAGAGAGAATGGTGCGTTCAATTGGACTCGAACCAACGACCCCCACCATGTCAAGGTGGTGCTCTAACCAACTGAGCTATGAACGCATGTAGAAACTGTACCGCCTGTTTGGCAGCGAGGCGCATAGTAGCGAGCAAGGGAAAAACTGGCAAGCGGAAAAATGCAATTTTGTGTGCTTGTCGGTGCGATTGCTGCGCTTATATCCATTCCGCCGTTTTTTTCTACGATACCCATCGTGCCTCAGGCTGTTGTGCGTTGGCAATACTTGGTTCATCTCTGAACTCGTCCTGAAGCGCCGCCGTAAGCGGCGTGCAAAACATTCACGTTTGCACACCGCCAGGATATACAACAAGGGGAAAACGTTACCTAGCGAGCGGCACGCGCTAAAATTTTTGCAGCAGGCTGATGCTGAAGAAAACGAATACGCGTCACCATCATGACTGCCGCCGCCGTCAGGCCAATGATGAAACCACACCAGAACCCCGCTGGCCCCATGCGCGGCACAATGATATCCGTCAAGGCCAGCAGGTAGCCGCTTGGTAAGCCTAATACCCAATAGGCGACAAAGGTAATATAGAAAATTGAGCGGGTATCTTTATAACCGCGCAACACGCCAGTGCCGATCACCTGAACGGCATCGGAGAGTTGATAAACGGCAGCCAACAGCATGAGTTGAGAGGCCATCGCGACAACCAGCGGGTCCTGATTGTAGAGCAAGGCGATAGGCTCACGCAGCAGCGTGGTGAAGATTGCTGTACAGCAGGCTAACGCCACGCCGGCCATGATGCCGGTGTACGCGGCAATACGGGCGTTCTCAACCGAGCCTTCCCCTAACCGATGTCCGACGCGGATGGTAGTAGCGACGCCGATCGAGAGCGGAAGGACGAACATTAGCGAACTGAAATTGAGAGCAATCTGGTGGCCAGCCACATCGACGACACCCAGTGGTAACACCAGCAGCGCCACCACGGCAAACAGCGTGACTTCAAACAGCAGCGCCAGCGCGATAGGCAAACCGAGGCCAAATAGGCGCTTTAACACGGAAAAATCCGGGCGGAGAGCCGGACGGTGACGACGGATATCGCGTAGCCAGGAGGCATGTCGGGTATAAAGTGTCATCAGCAGCATCATGATCCAGTAAACTGACGCGGTAGCGACGCCGCAACCTACGCCGCCCAGTTCGGGCATGCCAAATTTACCGTGGATAAAGACGTAGTTAATCGGGATGTTGATTAACAGCCCGATAAATCCAATCATCATGCCGGGATAGGTTTTGGATAGCCCTTCACACTGGCAGCGTAAAACCTGATAGAACAAATAGCCGGGGACGCCCCACAGCAGCGCATGCAGGTAGCCGATGGCTTTTGCCGCCAATTCAGGCGAACCGTCGCTCATCAGATTAATGGCATACTTTCCCTGATGCAGCACCAGCATTATCAATACCGAAAGGATGGCGGCCAGGAAAAAAGATTGCCTGACTTGATGAGAAATACGATCACGACGGCCGGAACCGTTGAGCTGTGCAACAACAGGCGTTAATGCCATCAGCAGACCATGGCCGAAAAGAATGGCGGGTAGCCAGATAGACGTCCCCACGGCGACGGCGGCCATATCGGTAGCGCTATACGCGCCCGCCATAACGGTATCCACCACACCCATCGATGTTTGAGATACTTGCGCAATAATGACAGGAACAGCAAGCGCTGATAATTTACGCGCTTCTGTCAGATACTGTTGCACGGATACCTTCCTTGAATGACTTGACTGCGGGATAAATAACTCGGATATGAAAATAGCTCGGAACCAAAGAGAACGTTATTGTAACGACTTAACGAAAGTAAACCAGCGTGAAAAAGAATATATTGTTTTTGTTGCGTTACGGTTTCGATAGCAAGAGCGTGTGTGGTATTCCGGTTTGGTTTTCCACGGAATATCGGGCACACTGCACCGCGTCATTTCTTTGTTTTTAAGAGGCAAACCGCATGTTTACCGGTATTGTTCAGGGCACCGCGCCGGTGGTGTCGATTGAAGAAAAATCTAATTTTCGCACGCACGTTGTCCAACTTCCGCCTGAACTGTTGCCCGGGCTTGAACCCGGAGCCTCTGTGGCGCACAACGGCTGCTGTCTGACGGTAACCGCGATTGATGGCGATCGCGTCAGTTTTGATCTCATGAAGGAAACGCTGCGGTTAACGAATTTGGGCGATATTCATGAAGGTGATGTTGTGAATATTGAACGAGCGGCGAAATTTGGCGATGAGATCGGTGGGCATGTGATGTCAGGCCATATCATGTGTACGGCGGAAGTGGTTAAGATTCAAGTTTCAGAGAATAACCATCAGATTTGGTTCCGTTTGGCAGACGAAACGCTGATGAAATACGTGCTGCATAAAGGCTTTGTTGGGATTGATGGCATCAGCCTGACGGTGGGAGAAGTTACCCGCGGGCGTTTCTGCGTGCATTTAATTCCAGAAACGTTGAACCGTACCACGCTGGGGCAGAAACGTTTGGGGCATCGTATCAATATTGAAATCGATCCACAGACACAAGCCGTAGTGGATACGGTAGAGCGGGTGTTGGCGAGCAAGCCGGTGAGCGAACCCGCCAAAGAAGTGTAATCACTCCGCTTCATAGCGCATTAAACCGGACGAACGCTACCGTCCGGTTTTCTCATTGATGTCAGCGAGAAACGCGTACCCCTCCTTCGATCCCCTTCAGACTGAACACAACCTGCCAGAGTTGAAGATCTCTTGCCCGGAATGCCCCCGCGCAGACATTTAGGTAATAGCTGAACATCCGGCGAAAGCGCGCTGAATAGCGTGTGGAAAGTTGTGGCCAGCTTTGCTGAAAGCGAGTATGCCAGGCCATTAATGTGCGATCGTAATCGACCCCGAAATTGTGCCAGTCTTCCATCACCATGTAAGGTTCGCTCGCCTTTGCAATGTGCTGTATGGAGGGAATACAGCCATTAGGGAAGATATATTTATGAGTCCAGGGATCGATGTGCGGATCGGTCTTATTGGCACCGATGGTATGTAATAGAAACAATCCATCGGGTTTTAGATTACGCTGCACGATGCGAAAGTAGTTGTCGTAGTTGTTCGGCCCGACGTGTTCAAACATGCCTACCGACACGATGCGGTCGAATTTCTGATCGAGATTGCGGTAATCCTGTAGTTCGATCGTGACGTTCAGACCCTGACAACGCTGCTGCGCTAGCATCTGCTGTTCTCTGGAAATGGTGATGCCATAAACCGAAACACCGTAGTGGCGTGCCGCGAACTCGGCAAGACCACCCCAGCCGCAGCCGATATCCAGCAGCGTCATTCCTGATGTTAACTGGAGTTTCTCGCAAATCATGGCGAGTTTATTTTCCTGCGCCTGTTCCAGCGTCTCTGCCTCTTTCCAGTAAGCGCAGGAGTATTGCATGTAGGGATCCAACATCAGGGTAAAGAGGTCATTGCCTAAATCATAGTGCGCTTTACCAACCATCTGCGCGCGTCTGCGGGATTGCAAATTTGTCACGCGAGATAGGGCGACTCGCGTAAGATCGTGCAGACGGCGAGGGAGCTTAGACTCCAGCCCCGCGCGCAGGACGCGATGGGAAAACATATCCAACCGTTCACATTCCCACCATCCGTCCATATAGCTTTCACCCAGCCCCAGCGACCCTTCACGCAGAACACGTTTAAAGAAACCGGGATTGATCACGCGGATGTCAAAAGGACGAGAACCGTTTATGGTGATATCTGCCGTGGTCAACATCTCCTGCACGATACGAAACCAGGGTGCGGTATCGTCATCCCATTCTGCTGCATAAGGTAAACCCATCATGTCCCCTTAACTCTTCACATGTAAAAGTATCGTAAAACATACCTGGACGGCACTTATCGCAGCCGACGAATCGGCTGTCACCAGAGCAAATGAAACAGGGTATTCGCGTTAGAATTGCTTCAGCCAGCATACAAGAACATTGGCTGAAGCAGAGGTGAAAACGGGTAAGAATAGACGATTGTCTGTATCCAGTTATTGCAATTAACGGCGATAGTCGAGGTAGGGGCCGTCGGCCACCGAGCGTCGTTCGATCAGTGTCGGGTGGACTTCAATGACGTGCGCGTCCTCTCGCTTGCTGGTAATACGATCCAGTAGCATAGAAAATGCGGATTGGCCCAGACGCTCTTTTGGCTGATGGATGGTGGTTAAGGCGGGGGTAAAGAACCGTGCGTGGCGCACGTTGTCATAACCGATCACCGAAATATCCTGTGGAACGCGCAAACCCAGTTCGTCAGCGGCGCAGATGGCACCCATCGCCATAATATCGCCACCGCAGAATACGGCCGTTGGGCGCTGTTTCTGAGCGAGGATCTGATGCATGGCTTTATAACCAGATTCAGGCTCGAAATCGCCCTGAACAATCCAGTCTTCGCGTACGGTAATGTCAGCTTCTTGCAACGCTTTTAAAAAGCCGAGATAGCGCCCGCTGCCGGTGTTGCGTTCCTGAATACCGGGGATAGCACCGATATCCCGATGACCCCGTTCAATCAGATAGCGACCCGCCATATAACCGCCTTCAAAAGCGTTATCGATAATTGAATCGGTAAAATCGCTGTGCATTTGCCCCCAATCCATCACGACCATTGGGATGCTGCGATAATCTTCCAGCATAGCCAATAGCTCTGGCGGATATTCGGCGCACATCACCAACAGGCCATCGACGCGTTTTTGCGCCAGCATGGAAAGATAGGCGCGCTGTTTGCCGATATCATTATGCGAATTACACAACACCAGCGTGTAGCCTTTGGCGTAACAGCTATTTTCGACCGCTTCGATGATCTCGGCGAAATAGGGCGCTTCGCTGGATGTGGCCAGCAAACCGATTGATTTGGTGTGATTAACTTTGAGGCTACGGGCGACGGCACTGGGCGAGTAGTGCAATTCTTTAATTGCCGCCCTGACGGCTGCCTTAGTCTCTTCGGCGACGAAACGTGTTTTATTGATCACGTGCGATACGGTCGTGGTGGAAACGCCAGCACGTCTTGCCACATCTTTAATCGTTGCCATCTAAAAATGACTCCTGAACTTACCTGTTACAGACGTAAGTATATTGTTAATCGTTTGCCTACGTTTAAAGTTCTTCTTCTAAGCTAAAAAACAGGATTTCAGAAGGAGAATGCCGAATGCTATACCGAAGGGATCTGGGTTGACGTTTTTCGACTGATACGCAGCGCTTTCATAAACAGCGGATTGTGTCCGATTTGTCATGAAAGTGAAAGGGCTAATTTATACTATTAGTGAGGCATTCGTCCGAGATTTTTCGCTAGGATTATGAAAGAATCGTAATAACCCTATTATTTATGGTTTTGACTGTCTGATTGGGTTCTGCCACGAATGGTGGTGTCTTTTTTTCAGAGAAAATTTCTGGCGAAACGTGTTCGTTAATAAGGAAGGGTTTATGGATACAAATCTGAAGATGTCTTTACTGACAACAGTTGGTTCATTGGCGGTGATCATTGTATTCAGCTTTGTTGCGGTACTGAACTAACCGGCCTGGTGCGTGCGCGATGATGGCTGAGTATTCAGACACGTTTTTGATATATATAAAACGTGTCTGAATCATATTTGTTCGATATCGCTATTCTGTTTTTAACGAATCGTCTGCGGCGTCACTACGCGCCGCGCGCCAACATAGTGCTCCTGCCAGTAGTCTTCACTCAGCTTGCTGATACGAATATCTGAGCCTGTGCGTGGCGACTGGATAAATTTCCCTTCTCCCAGATAAACCCCGACATGATCGGCTGCGCCGCGATTATTGATGCGGAAAAAGACCAAATCGCCACTTTCCAGTTCGCTCTTTTTAATCGGAGCGGCATCACGCAGGTGGTACATTTCGTTCGCAGTGCGTGGAATTTGTATTTTAACGACATCTTTGTAGGCGTAATAAACCAGCCCGCTACAGTCGAATCCGGTAAAGGGAGAAGAACCGCCCCAGTGGTAAGGTTTACCAATCTGGCTCATTAATTTATTCATGGCAGTTGTTTTAGCGTGCTGATAGCGTTTTTTATGCGCCTCGCTCAGCGCCATCCCTTTTGCTGTGGGAGCCGGGTTTCTCTCTGTTTTGCCTTTGAACGCGGTCTTCTTTAGCCCTGTTTTGATTCTGGCCTGTGCGACGGTTTGTGTATCTTCTTCAGGCTTCAATTTTTTAAGATTTTTTCTCACTAGTGCAGGTGTGCTGCTTTGCGTTCGTGACGGCTTTTTTTCTGTAGATTTGTTGGCGGTTCGGGGCTTGGTTTTATTGCTGACTGCCGTAGGTTCTGGTTTTTTACTTTTTATCGGCGTGGGTGACTTGGCATTTCCCTTTGTTTGACGGCTTTTCTTATTCGTTTCTTCAACCGCGCTTTTCTTCGGCGCAGAATGCGGGGTATGCGGCGCAGCCTGAACAACATTCAGGCATAGGTTACTGAAAAATAATATAAAAAGAGTAATAAATACGCGCATAATAAAAGTGACCGAACATAATCCTTAACTCGCTCAATCCGCACAGTATTCCTGAAAATGGCATGATAAAAAAGTGGGCACGGCCGTTTTATTCATACAGAATAGTGAAAAAACGTTAATAGTTGTTTTTTCGATTGATTTATCAGCGCTTTCTGACGGTGATTTCATCACTGATGATTAACAATAGAGAAAAATAACCTTACAAAAAATGGCGTTTTTTTGTGACTACCGGCATCGGTACAATATCATTGAGTCAATGTCGCTGTCGTAATATCTCTGACGGCGACTCATGGCTGGCGTTTTGGACGTTAGCCATCCTATAGATTTAAGGAAGCAAGAAGATGACGACACCGACAATTGAAAAAATTCAGCGCCAGATTGCTGAAAACCCGATTTTGCTGTACATGAAAGGCTCCCCGAAATTGCCAAGTTGCGGCTTTTCCGCGCAGACCGTGCAGGCATTGTCTTCATGTGGCGAACGTTTTGCCTATGTAGATATTTTACAGAACCCAGATATTCGTGCTGAACTGCCGAAATACGCGAACTGGCCAACATTCCCACAGTTGTGGGTTGACGGCGAGCTGGTTGGCGGATGTGATATTGTGGTTGAAATGTTTCAGCGTGGTGAACTGCAACAGTTGATCAAAGAAACGGCTGATAAATATAAAGCTCAGCAGGCCGATCAAGAGTAATACTCTCGTCTGGCGCTATGGTGATGCTGTTACGCCGCGAGCATAACGCTTTCCAGCGGGTGCCTTATGGCACCCGTTTCCTTTTTATCGCTGCCTTTCTCGTCTTCTTAATTTTTGGCTGATGCATCTTCCAGCGAATTTTCTTCAAACGCAATCGGCCACCCGCCCAGACGTTTCCAGCGGTTCACCAACTCACAAAACAGCAATGCCGTCTGGTTGGTGTCATACAATGCGGAATGCGCCTGACTGGAATCAAACGCAATACCTGCGGTAATACAGGCTTTAGCAAGAACCGTTTGGCCTAAAACCAGCCCGCTGAGTGCGGCGGTATCAAATGTGGCGAAAGGGTGGAAAGGATTACGTTTCAGACTACAACGCTCCGCCGCCGCCGCCATAAAGCTGTGATCGAATGTGGCATTATGCGCCACGATAATGGCACGGTTGCAGCCTTGATCTTTGATCCCTTTCCGCACGGTTTTGAAGATTTCATGCAACGCATCATATTCGCTCACTGCGCCGCGCAGCGGGTTAGTGGGATCAATGCCGTTAAACGCCAGCGCTGCGGGTTCCAAAATCGCGCCTTCAAATGGCTCAATATGAAAATGTAGCGTTTCATCTGGCTGTAACCAACCGTTTTGATCCATTTTTAATGTTACCGCCGCAACTTCCAGCAAGGCATCAGTTTTCGCATTAAATCCGGCGGTTTCGACATCAATTACTACCGGATAAAACCCACGAAAACGGCCGCTCAGGGCGTTCAGATCATTTTTATCAGCCATTTGTCTCTTAATTATTAGCAAAATGCAGCGCGCATTATTGCAAATTTTGACCGGAGATGCAGCAATGCCTATTGCTTTTAAAAGCGTGGGAGAACAGGTGCTGATACAGCACCTGTTAGATGCGGGAAATTAGTGGCCGATGCCGTTACCGGCGTGAGCATTTTCGATCAATTCGATTTTGTAACCGTCTGGATCTTCAATAAATGCGATAACGGTCGTACCGCCTTTGACCGGACCCGCTTCACGCGTCACATTGCCTCCTGCTTTGCGGATACGCTCACAGGTAGCGGCAACATCATCAACGCCTAACGCGATATGACCATAGGCATTGCCCAAATCATAGCTGTCGACGCCCCAGTTATAAGTCAGTTCGATAACTGCACCTTCACTTTCTTCGGTATAACCGACGAAAGCCAGTGTGTATTGGTATTCGGTATTCTCGCTGGTGCGTAGCACCCGCATTCCCAGTACCTGAGTGTAGAAATCAATAGAACGTTGTAAATCGCCAACACGCAGCATGGTGTGAAGTAAACGCATAGTGTCCTCGTTAAAAAGTGCAACAAAAGGAGAGTATAACGTCGTGGCCTTGCTGAGTCTAAGCCGTTTGGATGATGCTAAAAATGCGGCACAGTAGTGAGGTTTGTGTTAAAACATACTTATCAGGAATGGTAAATGGCGTCTTAGGCTGAAATAGTGTTGCCTCGCGCGCAGAAAAATAGTCAGTAATTACAATGGCTACCTAATTATTTTGATGTTACAGCTTATTCGAGCTTGCCAGTAGCGACGAACAGCGTTTCAATGTGCAAAATGGTAGGGGAAGGTGTTGTGTCTGAGCAACTTGAACTCTTTGCTGTCCCTAATCCCTGTCGTGGTGTTTGCCAGACGGGCGACGGCGGGTATTGTAAAGGTTGCTTTCGCAGCCGTGATGAACGTTTTCGTTGGGGTCAAATGAGTGATGCGCAGAAACAGAATGTTCTGCGTTTGTGTCGGCAAAGAATGAAACGGTCACTGCGTATAGAGAAAATTGATACATCGGTAGAATTCCATCAACCATCGTTGTTTTAACCCATCTTGTGTTAGATGTTTTACTTATCATGGACAATTGTTTAAGCAGTACGGATATGTTGACTTAAATAAAATAGGCGGGAAGCCATGTTTAAAAAATTTTTATTTGATAAAATCGGGTTCCGCGATGGAGCCATTTTATACAATAATAGGGCTGTTGTTTCATTTTTATAAATCAGAGTTGATTGCAATCCAGGGATATAATTTAGCGTGCTAACAATAAGGAAAGATGATGGAATTGCCATTAGGATCTGATTTAGCTCGTCTGGTGCGTGTATGGCGTGCACTGGTCGATCATCGTTTAAAACCACTTGATCTCACTCAAACGCATTGGGTTACGTTGCATAATATATACCATTTACCTCCTGGTCAGTCGCAAATTCAACTAGCCAAAGCGATAGGCATCGAGCAACCGTCACTGGTTCGGACGCTGGATCAACTCGAAGAGAAAGGGTTAATTACACGTCATGTTTGCGCACACGATCGCAGGGCAAAACGTATTATGTTGACTGAGGCGGCAGAACCGATAATACAATCTGTCGATGGTGTAATTAGCCATACGCGTAATGAAGTTTTATTTGGTATTACGCCAGAGCAGGTTGACGAATTAGCCCTATTGGTTGCAAAACTTGAGAAAAATATATTGGCGTTACATGAAAATCAAGCGTAGCCAATTTGAGTTATGCAGCGGGAGAATTAAATCTCAGTAAAATTGTACTTTAAATAATTCGATTTTCAGAACAAAACGTTAGCGCTTTGAACGCTGCTTGCGACGGTCCCGGCAGGGCGAGGTACACGTAAGTGTGCCGGGTAGTGTGGCTAACGTGCGTGCAATTTGAATTATGGCGAGTATGCCGATACCTGTTATTGGACTCATGCTGGGAATTAATGATTCGTTGTGTTGGTCACCGCTTTCTGCGGCGACCAACACACAGCCTTAGCGTGGAGAAACGGTGATGCTGCGGCCATTGCTGGCCATGGCAACGCGTTGACCTGCACTGAATTTCGTATCGCCTTGTTTTTGTACCACCATGATGGTACTGCCGTCATCACGGCGGATTTCCAGCTCTACACCCTGTGTACGGTTCAGTGCACCGGTTGCACTTTGACCCGCTACACCACCCGCCACCGCACCTGCTGCTGTCGCCAGACTACGACCTGAACCACCGCCGATGGTGTTGCCCAGGAAGCCCCCTAGCACCGCACCACCCAGGGCACCGATCACGTTAGAATCTTCTCCTGCCTGAATCTGAACCGGGCGCATAGAAACGATCGTACCGTAGGTAACGGTCTGCACTTGTTTAGCTTCTGATGCGCTGTATACATCACCAGAAAGCGTACTGGTATTAGCACAACCAGCCAGCGTGATACCCGCAAGGGTAACCACAAGCAAACGCTTCATCATAATACAAACTCCTTAATAGCGAAGATGTCGGGCTGGCTTGGCCTTAGCCGACGCAGTGTTATATCGATAAATTATGGTCTGGCACAGTGCAGCATGCCACTCTTTTTACTCTTTTTTTCAGAATATAATAGTGCGCTTAAATTACGTATAAACAGAGAGGTAAATAGCACGAAAAATAGCTTTTTTTGTAGCAAATATTATCAAAACCTCACTTTTGGTTAAAACCTAACCCGCGTGGCAAAAATACAAAAAATTTAATAATTCAGCGTGTTAACGTGCTACTTTGATCTTCAATCTCTACCTTAAACAATTCGAGTTTCAGGACAAGACGTTAGCATTTTGAATAACGAGCCAACGCACAGGCAACACGAGGCATGACGGGGATAACAGTTGCTACTGATGTTCTCTTTTTATCCCACAGGGGCGAAGACTATATAATGAGATCAGGCAGATATATTGGCGTGATGTCCGGCACCAGTCTTGATGGTGTGGATGTCGTGCTCGCTGCGATTGACGAACATACGGTGGCTCAGCAGGCTAGCTACTGTCACCCGATACCGCAGGATATCAAAGTGGCCATTCTGGGGATGTGTCAGGGGCAGGCCGTGACGTTGTCAGCGCTGGGGCAGTTGGATACGCGCTTGGGCATCTTGTTTGCTGAAGCGGTGATGACGTTGCTTAAAGAGACGAAACTGGGGGTGCAGGATATCACTGCGATTGGCTGCCATGGGCAGACGGTCTGGCATGAGCCCACGGGCGAGGCACCTTGTACGTTGCAGATTGGTGATAACAACCGCATTGCTGCATTGACTGGCATCACGACAGTGGGGGATTTTCGCCGCCGTGACTTGGCTTATGGTGGGCAAGGCGCTCCGCTGGTGCCAGCGTTCCATCACGCGTTGCTACTGCATCCTGTCGAACGGCGTATCGTGCTCAACATTGGAGGCATTGCCAATCTGTCATTACTGGTGCCGGATGCGCCTGTACGTGGCTACGATACCGGGCCAGGGAACATGCTGCTGGATGCCTGGATCTGGCGGCACCGCGCACAGCCGTATGATAAAGACGCGATGTGGGCGATGAACGGGCAGGTGAACCTGTTACTGCTACGCCGGATGCTAGCCGATCCTTACTTTGCATTGCGGGCGCCGAAAAGCACCGGACGTGAATATTTCAATCTTGGCTGGCTGGAAAGAATGCTGGCCGGTATGCCGCCGCTAGCACCGCAGGATGTACAAGCGACGCTGGTTGAGTTGACGGCCATGAGCATCGCCGAACAGGTCCTGCTAGTCGGTGGATGTGAGCGTTTGCTGGTTTGTGGCGGCGGGGCGCGTAATCCTCTTATCATGGCGCGACTCTCAGCCCTGCTACCGGGCATTGAAGTCAACACAACAGATGAGTGCGGTGTGAGCGGCGATGATATGGAGGCGCTAGCATTTGCCTGGCTGGCATCACGCACGCTATCGGGGCTGCCGGGTAATCTGCCATCCGTCACCGGGGCGAGTCAGGAAACGGTGTTAGGCGCGATTTATCCGGCCAATGCGGATTAATCAGATTTTACCGAGAGGTTCATGGTTATCCTCTTGTTAAACTTGAGTAAGCGGTGTGTGAGTTGCCGCTATCGACAAGCATGACAGGAGAAAAACATGAAACGATTGCTGGCGGGGACAGCGCTGATTCTGCTGAGCGGATGCAGCTATTTTGGCCATAAACAGACGGTGGAAACATTGCATTATCAATGTGGCACGATGCCGCTAACCGTTACCCTACAGCAGGGCGGTGAACGCCCTTCACAGGTGAGTTTCCTGCTGGACGGCGAACGTCTCACGCTGCCTCAGGTGGTGTCGGCTTCTGGCGTCAAATACAGTAATGACACTTACACATTCTGGAGTAAAGGCGATCGTGCATTTATCCAACGAGGTGAACGGGTTATCGTAGACGATTGCGTGTTGGCACCGAGGTAACGCGAGTTGTGCCGCTGCTGATTGCGATTTTTCGGGTACGGGAGCAGAATGGGATTTTCGCCCGCTTCTGGCCCGACATTGCGACAGCAGGATATTATGACTCAGGAACGCACCCCCTCTGACACTACTCCGCTTATTCAACCCGCCGATATTGCTGACATCCGCCGTGAATACACGCGTGGCGGGCTGCGTCGTAGCGATCTCCCCGTTGACCCTCTGGATTTATTTGAACGTTGGCTGAAACAGGCCTGTGACGCGAAACTGGCCGATCCTACCGCGATGTCCGTCGCGACGGTTGATGAACACGGTCAACCTTACCAGCGTATCGTTCTGCTGAAGCACTATGATGAGAAAGGTATGGTGTTTTATACCAATATGGGCAGCCGCAAGGCCCATCATCTGGAAAATAACCCACGCATCAGCCTGCTGTTCCCTTGGCATATGCTGGAACGGCAGGTGATAGTGCTGGGACGGGTGGAGAAGTTACCGACGCTTGACGTGTTGAAATATTTCCACAGCCGTCCGAAAGACAGTCAGATCGGTGCATGGGTATCAAAGCAGTCGAGCCGAATTTCAGCGCGTGGTGTGCTGGAAAGCAAATTTTTGGAATTGAAGCAAAAATTCCAAAATGGTGAGGTGCCTTTGCCGAGCTTTTGGGGAGGCTTCCGTGTCGTCATCGACTCCGTTGAGTTTTGGCAGGGCGGTGAGCACCGCTTGCATGACCGGTTTTTCTACCAGCGGCAGGGCGAGAGCTGGCAGATTGATCGCTTAGCGCCTTAAATCGCGAAATATCCGTGCTAAACGCTGGCGCTCCTATCATCAGCACTTTATTCTATGAAGTTTCGCGTTGACTGGGCATTGTCGGGCGCTATGGCGTTCATCGCCCGTCGCGTAAAGTAATGCGGCAGCGAAATCATCATGCGACAGCAGGCAGGTATGCTGCGTATTTCTCACAGCGTTGTGCGTAACCCCAAAGGGAACGTAACGACCTGTTTTTTTTATAAAAATGGAGTTATCGATGGCGAGTAGTAACCTGATTAAACAATTGCAAGAGCGGGGCTTGATTGCCCAGGTGACGGATGAGGAAGCGTTAGCAGAGCGGCTGGCGCAAGGGCCAATTGCACTGTATTGCGGTTTTGATCCCACCGCTGACAGCTTGCATTTGGGGCATCTGGTGCCGCTGCTCTGCCTGAAACGCTTTCAATTGTCTGGCCACAAGCCGGTTGCGCTGGTTGGCGGGGCCACGGGGCTGATCGGTGACCCCAGTTTTAAAGCCACAGAGCGTAAGCTAAACACCACTGAAACTGTGGGGGAGTGGGTAGAAAAAATCCGCCATCAGGTTTCTCCATTCCTGGATTTTGACTGCGGTAAAAACAGCGCGATCGCCGCCAATAACTACGATTGGTTTGGTAACATGAACGTGCTGGATTTCCTGCGTGATATCGGCAAACATTTCTCTGTTAATCAGATGATTAGCAAAGAAGCCGTCAAACAGCGTTTAAACCGTGATGACGTCGGCATTTCGTTCACCGAATTTTCTTACAACCTGTTGCAGGGATATGACTTTACTTCGCTGAATAAGCTGCATGATGTTGAGCTGCAAATTGGTGGTTCTGACCAGTGGGGTAACATTACATCCGGTATCGATCTGACGCGCCGTATGAATCAGAAACAGGTTTACGGGTTGACGGTGCCACTGATTACCAAATCAGATGGGACAAAATTCGGTAAAACGGAAGGCGGCGCAATCTGGCTGGATGCCAGCAAGACCAGCCCTTACAAATTCTACCAGTTCTGGATCAACACGGCGGATGCCGATGTGTACCGTTTCCTCAAGTTCTTCACGTTCATGAGCCTCGAAGACATCGATGCGCTGGAAGAAGAAGACAAGAACAGCGGCAAGGCTCCGCGCGCGCAGTACGTGCTAGCGGAAGAAGTGACCCGTATGGTACATGGCGAATCGGGTCTGGAAGCGGCTTGTCGTATTACACAAAGCCTGTTCTCTGGTGCGTTGCAGGATATGACGCAGGACGACTTTGCTCAACTGGCGCAGGATGGTATGCCGATCATCGAACTGGAAAATGGCGCGGATTTGCAACAGGCGCTAGTCAGTGCCGAGTTAGTGCCTTCACGCGGTCAAGCGCGTACGATGATCTCCTCGAATGCGGTCACCATTAACGGCGAAAAACAGGCTGATCCTGAATACGCTTTCAGCGCCTCAGACCGTTTGTTTGATCGCTACACCTTGTTGCGTCGCGGTAAAAAACATTACTGCCTGATTTGCTGGAAAGCATAAGCATTACCGATAAGGGAGCGTTAGCTCCCTTTCTTCTTGTAAGTTAAGGCGCCCAGGCGCAGGCAAGGATTTGAGTCATATCTAATGAAAAATATACTTTCCATCCAATCACATGTCGTTTTTGGCCATGCCGGTAATAGTGCAGCAGAATTTCCGATGCGTCGGATGGGCGCAAACGTTTGGCCTTTGAATACCGTGCAGTTCTCGAACCATACCCAATACGGCCACTGGACGGGGTGTGTGATGCCAGCCAGCCACCTGACGGAGGTGGTGCAGGGGATTGCGAGCATCGACAAACTGAAGACCTGTGATGCGGTGTTGAGTGGTTATATCGGTTCGGCGGAGCAGGGGGAACACATTCTGGGTATTGTTCGGCAGGTAAAAGCCGCCAATCCTGATGCGTTGTACTTCTGCGATCCGGTGATGGGGACGCCGGAAAAAGGCTGCATCGTCGCGCCTGGCGTGTCTGATTTCCACTGTCAGCAGTCGCTGCTGGCGGCCGATATTATCGCCCCGAATCTGCCAGAGCTGGAGCTGCTTGGCGGTCGTACCGTGCATAACGTGGCGGAAGCCGTGGAAACCGCGCGGGCGCTGTGTGAGAAAGGGCCAAAGATTGTTCTGGTGAAGCACCTTAGCCGTGCGGCCAACCGTGAGGACAGCTTTGAAATGCTATTGGTCACGTCGACGGATGCCTGGCACATCAGCCGCCCGCTGGTGGAGTTTGAACGTCAGCCTGTCGGTGTCGGCGACTTAACCAGTGGATTACTGCTGGTCAACCTGCTGAAAGGCGTGGCGCTGGATAAAGCATTAGAGCACACAACGGCAGCCGTATATGAAGTGATGCTGGTGACGAAAGAAATGAATGAGTATGAGCTGCAACTGGTTGCCGCTCAGGATGGCATTGCTAACCCGCGCCATCATTTTCAGGCTGTTCGCCTGTCGTGAAATGAGTAACGCCCTTATTTGGATAATGCTGTTCACGTAGTGTGAATGTAGGGGGAAACACGGTGATGAGGTTCCCGTAGGGCGACCTCGCACCGTGGTCGCCCCCGGCATCTCGATCTTTAAACGATCGGTGTTACCTTATTTTGGGGCGTTATTGCACGTTAACCTTTCAACCTTTCAACCTTTAGCGCAGTAGCGACGGAAGGACGCTCGGCAATATGGTCGAGATAAGCGGCCAATGCAGGATAGCGGAACATATCCAGTTTTAACGACTGCGCCCACCGCATAACGGTAAACAGGTAGGCATCCGCGATACTGAAGCGGTTGGCGACCAGATAATTCTGTTCACTCAATACCAGATTGATATAACGAAATTTGACCTGTAAGTATTCGACTAACAGGTCTTTATACGTTTCTGGTGTACCGGGACGGAAAATGGGAGTAAACGTTTTGTGCAGTTCAGCAGAAATGTAATTCAGCCATTCAATCGTGCGGTAGCGTGCGATACTCCCTGTCGGAGCGATAAGGTTACAGTGTGGAACCAGATCGGCGATGTACTCGGCGATGGCGACGCCTTCAGTCAGGATATCACCATCATCCAACTCTAATGCTGGCACCATCCCTTTTGGATTGATTAACGTATAGTCGGCCCCACGCTCCGTTTTTTTCGTGCGCAGGTTGACCTTCTCCAGCTTGAACTCCAGCTTGGATTCAATCAAAACGATGTGTGTAAAAAGAGAACTGCTTTCAGCCTGGTAAAACAGTTTCATGAAAACCCCTTTCTATTATTATTTTTCCATCAACACATGCGCTGATGATTGTTGAACAGCAATGTGTCGTTTTTTTACAACAAAACCTAGCGATAGAGTGTGAGGTTTATTGCAAAAATACTCCTTATGTATGAGTGCCGCATGAAATTTGGGCGATTTTGATGGAGTAATGTCAAATTCTTATACCATTTGGGGAGGCCTGGCTGATTTTTGCGTGGGTCATAACCCTGCCGTCTGTTAGCTATGGTGAATGCGCTAGATAAAGTCGTGGTGCTTTATTTCTATTCTTCCCTTTTTGATAGCTGATGACTATCGTTCTGTTCATATTGATTTGTTGCAAAAACGTTATTTTTTGTTTGTGTTATCTTTAAATAAGACCGCAACATCAGGCGGGTTATCCATTGACTGCCCGATGCAGAATAACGAATAGCAAGTTAATTTGGGAGGAAGCATGTCATCACACCTTCGCGATACTTGTCTGGACACGCTGACGGTACAACAGCAAATCTACCATTACTATAGCCTGCCGAAGGCTGCGAAAACGCTGGGCAACATCGATAAATTACCGAAGTCACTCAAGGTGTTATTGGAAAATTTATTGCGCCATCAGGACGGTGACACCGTAGAGCAGGACGATCTTCAGGCGGTCGTGGACTGGCTGAAAACAGGCCACGTTGATCGGGAAATTGCCTACCGTCCGGCGCGTGTGCTGATGCAGGATTTTACCGGCGTGCCTGCCGTGGTCGATCTGGCGGCGATGCGGGCGGCGGTGAAGCGGCTCGGTGGTGATGTGAATAAGGTTAATCCGCTATCGCCAGTTGATCTGGTGATCGACCACTCGGTGACGGTTGACCACTTTGGCGATCGTCAGGCACTCACGGATAACACACAACTGGAAATGGCGCGCAACCATGAGCGTTATACATTTTTGCGCTGGGGACAAAATGCTTTTAGCCACTTCAGCGTGGTGCCACCGGGCACTGGGATTTGCCATCAGGTGAATCTGGAATATCTCGCCAAAGCTATTTGGTATGAAAAGCAGGGCGACAAACAGTTTGCCTATCCTGATACGCTGGTGGGGACCGATTCACATACCACGATGATTAACGGCCTGGGCGTGCTCGGTTGGGGCGTCGGCGGGATAGAAGCTGAGGCGGCGATGCTGGGGCAACCCGTTTCGATGCTGATCCCTGATGTGGTTGGCGTGAAGTTGAGTGGCAAAATGCGAGAAGGGATCACGGCAACTGATTTGGTTCTGACGGTCACGCAAATGCTGCGTAAACATGGCGTGGTTGGCAAATTTGTCGAGTTTTACGGTGATGGACTGGATTCGCTGCCGCTGGCGGATCGTGCGACTATCGCCAACATGGCGCCGGAATATGGCGCGACCTGTGGTTTCTTCCCAATTGATCCGATCACGCTGGAGTACATGCGCTTGACCAACCGTGCGGAAGAACAGATTGCGCTGGTGGAGGCCTATAGTAAACAGCAGGGGCTATGGCGCAATGCCGGGGATGAACCGGTATTCACCAGCCAGCTCGCACTGGATTTGGCGACGGTGGAAACCAGTCTGGCAGGGCCTAAACGCCCACAGGATCGTGTGCCGTTGGCTGGGGTGCCGGAAGCCTTTAAAGCCAGTCGGGAGCTGGATGTCAGCACGGTGAAGAACGGCTCTGATTATGAAACATTCACGCTGGAAGGTGAGACGCACCGTTTGCAGCAGGGTGCGGTTGTGATTGCGGCGATCACTTCTTGTACCAACACATCTAATCCTAGTGTGCTGATGACAGCGGGTTTGCTGGCAAAAAATGCCGTAGAGCGCGGTCTGAAAACCAAACCGTGGGTTAAGACTTCGCTGGCTCCGGGATCGCGGGTGGTAACGGATTACTATGCAAAAGCAGGATTAACGCCGTATCTCGATGCGTTGGGATTCAATTTGGTGGGTTACGGGTGTACAACCTGCATTGGAAACTCTGGCCCACTGCCGGATGCGATTGAAGCCGCGATAAAAGCCGGCGATCTGACGGTCGGCGCGGTGCTATCAGGCAATCGCAACTTTGAAGGCCGTATTCATCCGCTGGTGAAAACTAACTGGCTGGCATCACCGCCGTTAGTGGTCGCCTACGCGCTGGCAGGGAATATGAATATCGACCTGACGCAAGAACCGCTGGGTGAAGATCGGGATGGGAAGGCGGTCTATCTGAAAGATATCTGGCCTTCGACCCAATCGGTGGCGGATGCGGTACTGAACGTTAATGCGGGTATGTTCCACAAACAGTATGCCGCAGTGTTTGAAGGCACGCAGGAGTGGCAGGATATCGAGGTCGATAATAACGCCACTTATCAGTGGCCGGAAGAATCGACCTATATCCGCCAGACGCCTTTCTTTCTGGAGATGGGGAAAGAACCTGAGCCAGTTCAGGACATCCACAAGGCACGCATTCTGGCGATGTTGGGGGACTCGGTGACAACCGATCACATCTCACCGGCGGGCAACATCAAGCGTGATAGCCCGGCTGGGAAATATTTGCTGGAACGTGGTGTAGAAACCACGGAGTTCAACTCTTACGGCTCCCGTCGCGGTAACCACGAAGTGATGATGCGTGGGACATTTGCCAACATCCGTATTCGTAATGAGATGGTGCCGGGTAAAGAGGGCGGCTATACCCGCCATATTCCGTCACAGAATGAGATGACGATCTATGATGCGGCAATGCGTTACAAGGAAGAGGACGTTCCGCTGGCGCTGTTCGCCGGGAAAGAGTATGGCTCGGGCTCTAGCCGTGACTGGGCAGCGAAAGGCCCACGTTTGCTGGGCGTTCGTGTGGTGATTGCCGAATCGTTCGAACGTATTCACCGCTCTAATCTGATTGGGATGGGGATCCTGCCGCTGGAGTTTCCTGAGGGTGTGACGCGTAAAACGCTGAAACTCACTGGCGACGAGCAGATTTCGATTACGGGATTAAACCAACTGACACCGGGCGCAACGGTTGAGGTGAATATCACCGATTCTGATGGCCATACGCAGACGATCAAGACCCACTGCCGTATCGACACCCGTAATGAACTGACCTACTACCAGAATGACGGCATCCTGCACTACGTTATCCGCAATATGCTGTAATTTTTGTCTAGCTACCGAGGGCAGAAAGCCTGCTCTCGGTGGATTCGCTCAATTCGAAATATAACGGGTACATCAGTAATAAGCGGCTTCATCCTTTCTAAGCGGTACGCTTCGGACACTGTCGGTGGTAAACGCTATCGCAGACACGACACTTCTTCGTGAATCACCGTATTTTTTCGATTGCAGGATATACCTGACGATGTATGTCCTGTCGTCTAAAAAGCGGTAAAAAGAAGGGGGAATGCACAGTTCGCCCCGTGTAACGGCTACGCTGGGATTTTCATACAGCGTCCATTCCAGTGGCTGAGCGGCTCTTGTGCTAATCGCAATAAGAGTGGGTTGGTAATCCCGAGCATCGCTAACTAAAAAGCAGAGATCGCTTCCCACTTGTCTGACTGATGTCAATTCGTCTGGCTTCAGGCGATCGCCCGAACCGGGGCAACCGACAAGAAGAAAACTCGGCACTATAAGCAGAAACGCAGACAATTTTGCAGTAAATGTCATCATTAATTCCAGGGAAAGAATTGCATGGTTTTTTGATATTGTTGCCGTATGGCAGCCTCAGAAGTATCGCCATCAAGGGTGACATCTCCCCGTGCTCTCAACATTTTCCACACTTGATAGCCGTATGTTTTTAAAACGAAATAATCAGCGATTATTTGTGCCTGCTGTTCCATTGGGTAGCATCTTAATGTGCGGTTACCAAGTTGGTAGCGATAACTGACAGCCCAACTGACCAAACCTCTAAATATGACATTCATACCTCGCTCACGCTGCCAGACGTGGCTCATTTCATGAATAAAGAGGTGTTGGTTGGACATATTCGTGAGGGAAAAATCGTTGCTATACCATGCCCGAAAGTACAGTTCTCCATTTGGACTCATGGCTGTGTTTTTATCTTGAAGGCCGAATGGAAGGTAACTGCCGTGATGAATCCAAACTTTGTGGTAGTGGATTGAATCACCAAAAATAGATTTAGCTAGCCTGATTTCACCAGACGTAAGCAACCGCAAGCTCCCTTCTTTTTGATTGTCCATAACAATCTCCATTTGTTATCGCTACGTAGGCTTATAGCTTGGACCATTGACGGTTAAAAATGAAGCGTTAATCCCAGCAGTGTAACGTTCATTCCAAGCGGTTAAGAAAGATATATTAGCTCTGATGCACCAGCGCACGTTTTCCCACATTAAAATCTCGTATCCTCAGGCGAATTATGGTTATGTTGTAGTGACGCTAACTACATGGGTAATAAGTAAAATTTATTACCTGAACACGCCCCGGATACAACACAAATGCTGCTTGAAGAAGGACGGGGATATCACAGGGGGGTTATATGAATGAAGTAATCAAAACGCGTTTCAAACACTCGCTGCTGCTGCTCACGCTGTGTACAGCGGGGGCGATGACATCAGTTTTTGCGGCTCAGGTTCCTGCCGGCGCGGTGCTGGCGGATAAACAAGAGTTGGTTCGAGGTAATGGTTCTGAGCCAGCATCGTTAGATCCGCATAAGGTGGAAAGCGATGTTGAAGGCCACATTATCAATGACTTTTTCGATAATCTGGTGCGTGTCAGTGATGACGGCACTATTCAGCCGCGACTGGCTGAGCGCTGGGATAATAAAGATAACACCGTGTGGACGTTCCACCTGCGGCCTGATGCCAAATGGTCCGATGGTTCACCGATTACTGCGGATGATGTGGTGTTCAGTTGGCGACGCCTTGGCGATCCGAAAACGCTGTCGCCTTACGGTAGCTATATCGCCAGTATGTATGTGAAGAATGCGGCGGATATTATGGCGGGCAAGAAAGCGCCAGATACCTTGGGTATCAAGGCGCTGGATAGTCATACCGTTGAAGTGACACTGGAGCATCCGCTTTCTTATTTCTTGGAAATGTCGGCTTACCACGTTCTGGTGCCATTACCGAAAGCGGTGCTTGAAAAGCATCCAGATAACTGGACGCAGGTCGGAAATTTTGTCAGCAGCGGTCCCTACACGTTGAGCGAGTGGGTCGTTAACGAACGTATCGTCGGCAAGCGCAATAACCAATATTGGGATAACGCGCATACCGTGATTAACAAAGTGACGTATCTGCCGATTAGTTCGCAGGCGGCGGAGTTAAACCGTTATAAATCCGGTGAGATTGATGTCACAGGACTGTTATCACCGATTCAGTTTGCATCATTGAAAAAAGAATACCCGCAGGAAGTGAAAGTATCGCCACTTCAGGGAACTTACTTCTACCAGTTTAATACCCAGAAACCACCATTTAATGATGCCCGGGTACGCCGTGCATTAGATCTTAGTCTGGATAAAACGGTGATTGCAGAAAAAGTCATGGGAATGGGGCAGCAGCCTGCGTACAGTCTGGTTCCGCAACATGCTGGAGGCTATATTCTGCAAAATCCAGAATGGGCCGGCTGGACGCAGGAACAGCGCAACGCCGAAGCAAAGAAGCTGCTGGCGGATGCTGGCTTTAATGAGAAAAACCCGCTGCGGTTTAACCTGCTTTATAATACGTCAGAGTCTCATCTGCGTGTCGCGATTGCTGCCAACTCGATGTGGAAGAAGAATCTTGGTGTGGAAGCAACTTTACAGAATCAAGAATGGAAAACGATGCTGGATACGATCCGCTCTGGTAACTATGAAGTGGTTCGATATTCCTGGATTGGTGACTACAATGAGCCAAGTACTTTCCTGGAGATTCTGCAATCGGGCAACAGCAACAACAATTCCAAATTCACTAGCCCAGAATATGATGCTCTGTTGCAGAAAGCATTAGCGGTAAACAGCAGAGAGGAAAGGCAAAAGATTTATCAACAGGCAATGGTGATTTTGGATCAGCAGATGCCTCTACTACCGATCTATCATTATTCTCAGCCACAGATGGTAAAAACATACATCGGTGGTTTTTCGCCGAACTTTCGCGGCGATTATTACACGCAAGATATGTATATTCTCAAGCACTAATCTAAATACAACAGCCGGTAAAAACCGGCTGTTAAGGTTACTGGCAGACACGATCCTGACACGACGTGGGATCGTTATTTTATATCCAACATGTGTCCCATTTTGGCAGCCTTGGTTGCCAGATAGTTCTCATTCTTTGGGTTACGCCCGACAATCAATGGCACACGCTCGACGATATTGATGCCTGCTTCATTGAGTATTTTCACTTTCTGCGGGTTATTGGTCAGCAAACGCACTTCATCAACACCCAGCAGCTTGAACATGTCAGCACACAGCGTGAAATCGCGCTCGTCGGCGGCGAACCCAAGTTGATGATTCGCCTCCACCGTATCGGCGCCCAAATCCTGCAATGCATAGGCGCGGATTTTATTGAGCAACCCGATATTACGACCTTCCTGACGATGGTATAGCAGCACACCGCGACCTTCTTCGGCAATGTGGCCTAATGCCGCCTCAAGCTGGAAACCACAGTCACAGCGCAGGCTGAATAAAGCATCCCCTGTCAGGCACTCGGAATGCACACGGGCAAGTACGGGAACTGAACCGGAAATATCACCATAGACCAGTGCAAGGTGATCGTGGCCCGTGGCCATCTCTTCAAAACCCACCATTAGAAAATCGCCCCACGGAGTGGGTAATTTGGCTTCCGCCACCCGTTTTAGCTGCATATTTTTCTCCCAAAAAAGCGGTATTCAAAAATAAAAAAATGCTGAGGCGAATCCTACTGCTGCCTATCACGCTTGACCAGCAA
Source organism: Pectobacterium fontis (assembly GCF_000803215.1). Lineage (GTDB taxonomy): Bacteria > Pseudomonadota > Gammaproteobacteria > Enterobacterales > Enterobacteriaceae > Pectobacterium > Pectobacterium fontis. Next base: position 21,410 of record NZ_JSXC01000038.1, on the reverse strand, counting down.
AAAAGCCTGTTTAAGGACGTCATAAAAATTGAATAACAACGCGGCCTGCATGAAGTGGAGTTATCGGTTCGTTGACAGAACTGAGCGCTATTTTACGCCATACTGACAGTTCATGTCGGATTTTCTGATAGAATCAGAAAAGCATTATTGCAAAGCATCATACTGAATTATAGGAAGAAATCATGTACGAAATTGCCAGACGAACCACCATTGGTGCTGCGCTATTATTGGTTATGCCAATGATTATCTGGATGAGCGGTTGGCAGTGGCAACCGGAGTATGGAGGGCTTTGGCTACGGGTACTCTTTTGGATCACGGAAACAGTCACATCGCCATGGGGTATTCTGACCAGCATCGTTCTAAGCCTCTGGTTTCTTTGGTGCTTACGTTTTCGTCTGAAACCTGCGCTCGGTCTGTTGGTGATTATGGTGATTACGGTGCTGATTGGGCAGGGCATCAAATCGACGATTAAAGAGTGGGCTCAGGAATCAAGGCCCTATGTCGTCTGGCTGGAGAAAAATCATCAGGTGGACGAGCGCTATTTTTACTCGCTGCCGCGCAAGGAGCGATCGGAACTGGTAAAAACGCAATTGCAGGATCAAACGCAGATCCCACAGTGGTTGCGTAGCCACTGGCAGTTTGAGACCGGTTTTGCTTTTCCCTCTGGGCACACCATGTTTGCCGCGACCTGGGCACTGCTGGCTGTCGGGCTGCTGTGGGCGCGTCGCCACTATAAAACGGTGGTGATCCTGATGCTTTGGGCTAGCGGTGTCATGGGGAGTCGTCTGGTACTTGGTATGCATTGGCCGCAAGATCTGGTGGTGGCGACGCTAATTAGCTGGCTATTGGTGGTGGTAGCCAGTGGGTTGGCACAACGCTGGTGTGGCCCCCTTTCGCTCCAGCATGAGGAAGTTCAAGAACAGGCGGAAGAAGATGCTGCTGAGAATAAATCCTCGTAGCGCCTTTATCATGAGTTATCTTCTATAAAACGCACCTGAATAGCCGTCGAGCGAAGAAACTATCTTGTTCAGCCCCGTGTTGATGTCCTTAGGTTAATATATAACAGGCGCAGACGACAGCGGGGCACTTCTGGATTTCCCTGTCCGTGCCAGACATGGTAATTTAATAGGGTTTATCGCCAAAATTTGGCATAATTCATCCGGTTAATGGATATCACAGGAAGAAAAATGTGAAATATTTTCTGATTTTTTTACTCGTGCTCGCGATATTCATCATTTCTGTCACCCTGGGAGCGCAAAACGATCAGGTTGTGACATTTAACTACCTGTTGGCGCAGGGGGATTACCGTATCTCCACACTGCTTGCCATGCTGTTTGCCTTGGGTTTTGCGCTTGGCTGGGTGATTTGTGGCCTGTTTTATCTGCGTCAGCGCATTGCGCTTGGCCGTGCACAACGTAAAATCAAGCGTCTGGAACAACAGCTTTCTCCCTCCGCCGAGGAGAATGTGACGCCTGCGCAGACGGTCACCCACTAAGGAATTCTCTCTATGCTAGAACTGCTGTTTCTGTTGCTGCCCGTGGCCGCCGCGTACGGCTGGTACATGGGTCGCAGAGGTGTGCAGCAGGACAAAGAGCAGGAATCCAACCGCCTGTCCCGTGAGTATGTGACTGGCGTTAACTTTCTGTTGTCTAACCAGCAGGACAAGGCAGTGGAGCTGTTCCTTGATATGCTCAAGGATGACAGTAATACCTTTGAAGCCCACCTCACACTCGGTAACCTGTTTCGCTCGCGTGGCGAAGTTGACCGGGCGATTCGTATTCATCATGCGCTGACTGAAAGTGCATCGCTAACGTTCGAACAACGTCTGCTGGCGGTGCAACAATTGGGGCGTGATTACATGGCCGCCGGGTTGTATGACCGCGCGGAAGAAAGTTTCAACCAGTTAGTGGATGAAGAAGACTTTCGCCGCAGTGCCTTACAGCAGCTATTACAGATCTATCAGGCGACTAGCGACTGGCAGACGGCGATTGATGTTGCTGAAAAACTGGTCAAGATGGGAAAAGATCAGCTCCGTGTTGATATTGCCCATTTTTACTGTGAACTGGCGCTGCTGGCGATGGGCAGCGACGATCTGGATAAAGCGTTGACGCTCCTGAAGAAAGGGGCGACGGCAGACAAACAGTGTGCTCGTGCATCTATCATGATGGGGCGCATTTACATGGCACAGCAGGATTATTCACGCGCTGTGGAGGCGTTGCGACAGGTTCTCGATCAGGATAAAGAACTGGTCAGTGAAACACTGCCGATGTTGCAAGAGTGCTATCAGTATTTAGATAAGCCCCTGGATTGGGCGCAGTTCCTCAAACGTTGCGTAGAAGAAAATACCGGCGCGACGGCTGAACTCATGCTGGCTGATATCTTGGAAAGAGAGGAGGGGGCCGAGGTTGCGCAGGCTTATATTAATCGTCAGCTTCAGCGTCACCCCACGATGCGTGTATTCCATCGCTTGATGGATTTTCACCTGCATGAAGCGGAAGACGGGCGAACAAAAGAAAATCTTCAGGGATTACGTGACATGGTGGGTGAGCAGATCCGCACCAAGCCGCGCTATAGCTGCCGCAAGTGCGGCTTTACTTCGCAATCGCTCTATTGGCAATGCCCTTCCTGTCGTACCTGGGCCAGCGTCAAGCCAATCCGTGGATTAGATGGGCAATAACGTCTTATGATATCGAATGAATGGTTGTTAACGCAATTTAGTTACAACATACTTATAGTTGTAGGCTAATTTCCGTTTCAGCAGGCTTCTTTAACGCCATTGCTTTTCAGGTGGCTGGGATTTCACTGACGGGGCATGTAGAATGCGGCGGGAATTTTGGCTTCGCAATAGACTGGGTGACGAATGAAAAACGAGAATCTACAGGAAAAGAATCAAACGGTATCATCCCCGATTGTGGTCGCGTTGGACTATGCCAGCCAAGATGCGGCACTGTCATTTGTTGACCGTATCGATCCGCAGGATTGCCGTTTGAAAGTAGGTAAAGAGATGTTTACCTTATTCGGCCCCCAGTTCGTACAGACGTTACAGCAGCGCGGTTTTGAGGTCTTTCTCGATCTAAAATTCCACGATATTCCGAATACCGTCGCTCATGCCGTTGCGGCAGCAGCCGATCTTGGCGTGTGGATGGTTAATGTCCACGCCAGCGGTGGTTCGCGTATGATGACGGCGGCGAAAGAAGCGCTAATGCCGTTTGGTAGCAATGCTCCGCTGCTGATTGCTGTGACGGTGCTCACCAGCATGGATGAAGAAGATTTACGCGGGCTTGGGATTACGCTCAGCCCGGCAGAGCAGGCAGAAAAACTGGCCGTGCTAACGCATAACAGCGGGCTGGATGGCGTGGTATGTTCCGCGCATGAAGCGCAACGGTTGAAGCAGGTATGCGGTCAGGCATTTAAATTGGTCACACCGGGAATTCGTCCGGCAGGCAGTGATGTTGGCGATCAGCGCCGTATTATGACGCCAGTTCAGGCGCAGCAGGCTGGTGTCGACTATATGGTGATTGGACGTCCGATCACTCAATCTGCGGATCCCGCCCAAACGCTGCGCGATATTCGTGCGTCATTGTTAAACGGTGCGGCATCATGAACATGCGTCGTGATGAGAATAGTCAACTGGTTTACTCCACGGAAACTGGGCGCATTAAGCCAGAAGAAGAAAAGACAGTGCGGCCAAAAGGGGATGGCATTGTGCGCATCCAGCGTCAAACCAGTGGGCGCAAAGGGAAGGGCGTATGCCTGATTAGCGGCCTCGATCTGGATGATGCCGAGCTGGATAAGCTGGCTGCTGAATTGAAGAAAAAATGCGGCTGTGGCGGTTCAGTGAAAGACGGTGTGATCGAGATACAGGGAGATAAACGCGATCTGTTAAAACAATTACTGGAAGCGAAAGGCATGAAGGTTAAGCTGGCTGGCGGCTAACGCCGACATACAGCTTGAGGTATGACAAATATATATGACAAATAAAAGCAGCAGGTTAACTCCCGTTAACCTGCTCCCTATGAATTCGTTAGTCGACCTGACGGCCAATCAGCCCGCCGATAGCTGCACCGCCCAGCGTTCCTAATGTTCCGCCATCCGTTAAGATTGCGCCACCTACCGCACCCGCACCCGCACCAATGGCGGTATTACGGTCACGTTTGGACATGTTTGAACAGCCTGCGAGTGTAACAGCAAGCGTAATCGCCAGAGCGGCTGTCGCAAAACGTTTAGTTAATTTCATTTTCTTCCCCTTTCTGCTCTTGGTCTCACGTTTCTTGTGAGGAAAATATCGAATAAAGCGCTTTATACGGTATTAAATAAAGAAATCGAGCCTTTCACCGCGTGATGGCAAGTATAATCATCGGGAAAAACGGCAACAGGTAAAAACTCTTAATTACCCTACGTTACCTTTAACGATAGCAATAATTGATAAAACAGGCTATTTTTTGAACAATTTTGTGGCGTGTCTCTTTCTTTTTCTCATAGCAGAACACCGCTAGGTCTTTAGCGATTTAGCCCATAGCGACCAGCCCGTCAGCCCGCGAGAATGGTGCTATCGTGCAGGTGGGAGGCTGATTATGTTAGAACTGTTAAAAAAACAGGTGTTGGAGGCCAACCTGGCCTTGCCGCAGCACAATCTGGTGACGTTTACCTGGGGAAATGTCAGCGCGGTAGATCGGCAACGCGGCCTGCTGGTGATCAAACCGTCCGGCGTGGAATACTCAGCCATGACGCTGGAGGATATGGTTGTCGTGGAGCTGGAAAGCGGTAAAGTGGTCGAGGGCACGAAAAAACCGTCGTCAGATACTGATACTCACCGTGTGCTCTATCTGGCGTTTGCCGACATTGGCGGTATTGTGCATACCCATTCGCGTCATGCCACGATCTGGGCGCAGGCGGGTAAAGATATTCCCGCTTGGGGAACAACACATGCAGACTACTTTTATGGACCGATTCCCTGCACGCGCCTGATGACGGATGAGGAAATCAACGGACGCTATGAGTGGGAAACCGGGCAAGTGATCGCCGACACTTTCCGCCAGCGTGGAATTTCTCCGATAGATGTCCCCGCCGTATTGGTCAACTCGCACGGCCCCTTTGCGTGGGGGAAAGATGCAGACAACGCGGTGCACAACGCCGTTGTTCTGGAAGAGCTTGCCTATATGGGGATTTTTTCACGTCAGCTCACGCCTCAGTTGGGTGAGATGCAGCAGACACTGCTGGATAAACACTATTTGCGCAAACACGGTAAGAACGCATATTACGGACAATAGCCGTAGCGGGATTCTCTTCTCTTTCCATTTCAGCGATATAGCGCCGCAAAACGTTCCCTCAATAAAAAATCCCTCCGCGAAGGAGGGATTGAAGGTGAGGTCGTAATAGTTTAAGGCTGAGCACCATCCCGCAACACAATCGGCGTCTCTTTTGCCGTTGGTACATTGCTGTTCAGCGCACGTCGAATGACAAAGAACGCGGAAACTAGCATCGTCACGGCAACCAGCATGAAGAACCCGCAGAGCGCGGCATTAATCTGATTGCTGAAGACGATGGTTTCCATGTCTTTAATTGATTTGGCCGGGGCAATCAGCGTGTTCTGTTCAATACCGGTGGCGAAGCGTTTCGCCTGAGCCAGAAAACCGATGCTGGGTTTTTCATGGAAGATTTTTTGCCAGCCCGCCGTCATCGACGTAATAAACAGCCAAACGGTAGGGACGATCGTCACCCAGGCATAGCGCTGTTTTTTCATCTTAAACAGCACTACGGTGCCGAGAATTAGCGCCATTGAGGCGAGCATCTGGTTACCAATACCAAACAGCGGCCACAGCGTATTAATGCCGCCCAGCGGATCGATAACACCCTGATAGACGAAGAATCCCCAACCGGAAACGGCAACGGTCGTACCCGCCAGATTCCCCAGCCAGGAGTGACTATTTGCTAATTTGGGAATCGCGATGCCAACCAGATCCTGCACCATGAAACGACAGGCGCGCGTCCCGGCATCCACGGCGGTCAGAATGAACAATGCTTCAAACAGAATCGCGAAGTGATACCAGAATGCCATCATCGCCCGGCTGTTAAAAATTTCCGTGATGATGTACGCCATGCCTACCGCGAAGGTTGGCGCACCACCGGCGCGGGAAAGGATCGAGGCTTCACCCACGTCATTGGCAATTGCGCTCAATTCCTGTGGGGTAATCACAAATCCCCAGCTATTGATGGCCTGCGAGGCGCTTTCCACCGTGGTGCCGATCAAGGCGGCAGGTGAGTTCATCGCGAAGTAGATACCTGGTTCGATAACCGAGGCGCAAATCAGCGCCATGATCGCCACGAAGGACTCCATCAGCATCGCGCCATAGCCGATAAAGCGGATATGGCTTTCACGCTCCACCAGTTTCGGCGTGGTGCCGCTGGAAACCAAGGCATGGAAACCGGAAATCGCACCGCAGGCGATGGTAATAAACAGGAAGGGGAATAGCGTGCCGGAGAAAACCGGGCCAGTGCCGTCAATAAAACGAGAAACGGCGGGCATCTTCATTTCCGGCATGGCGAACACGATACCGAAAGCCAGCCCGATAATGACCCCGATTTTCAGGAACGTAGAGAGATAATCACGCGGTGCCAGCAGCAGCCAGACGGGCAGGACAGAGGCAATGAAGCCGTAGATCACCAGAATCCAGGTGAGCGAGGTGCCTTTCAAGGTGAAGAATGGCCCCCAGTAAGGGTGTGCGGCGATGTTACCGCCGTAGACAATCGCCAGCATCATCAGCACAAAACCGATGATAGACACCTCAGCGATTTTACCCGGACGTAAAAAGCGCATGTAAACGCCCATAAAGAGTGCGATGGGGATGGTGGCCGCGATAGTGAACAACCCCCACGGACTTTCCGCCAGCGCTTTTACCACGACCAGCGCCAGCGCCGAGAGAATGATGATCATTACGCCTAATGCGCCGAGCATCGTGATAATACCCGCGAACGTCCCGAGTTCCTGTTTTGCCATTTCCCCCAGAGAACGACCATCGCGGCGGGTGGAGATAAACAGCACCAGAAAATCCTGCACGGCGCCTGCGAGCATTACGCCGACCAGAATCCAGATCGTACCGGGGAGGAACCCCATCTGTGCGGCGAGGATCGGCCCAACGAGTGGCCCGGCTCCGGCAATCGCGGCGAAGTGGTGACCGAACAGTACCCATTTATTGGTGGGAACGTAATCCAGGCCGTCGTTGTGACGTTCAGCCGGTGTCAGTCGGCGATCGTCTAGCTCAAACACCTTTTTGGCGATAAACAGGCTGTAAAACCGGTAGGCGATGCTGTAACACGATACCGCGGCGATAACCAGCCACACGGCATTGACGTGTTCACCGCGACTCAGTGCCAGCGTGGCGAACGCAAAGGCGCCCGCCAGACCGACCAGCAGCCAGATCACAATGCTCTTTACGTTACTCATAACAACGGCTCCTTCGTTATTCAGAAAGGGTGTAGCGCGAGTGTTAATGCAATTTAACAATAGTGGGTTTACTGGCGAAGAGAAGCGAATGGATGAGAAAATGTGAGCGAAGGTGAATTTATGTAAATAAAATTAAAGCCCAAACAAGGGCTAACGTACCAATCCGGTAGAAAATACATGCGGGCTAGTTCACTGTAAACGCCCGCACAGAGAGATTGCCGCCGAGGTGAGTCGGCGGCACAACGATATTATGCGGCTGGTTTTGCCACAATGCTGCGAGTTTCCAGACGGACTTCCGTAATGGCGACGTCCAGCGTATCCCCTTGACGATAAACGACGTCGCCTTTCACCGAAAGCGTGCCCATTTCCTGGCTGCACACCAGTTCATCGCGCACGGCGTGGATAAAGGAGGACGGGATAAATGCCACGGCACCGTTATCCAGCAGGCGAACGCGCAGGCCGCCGCGAGTAACATCCATGATTTCCGCGTTGAAACGAACGTCCGTTCCCGCTTTATCGCTGAGATAACGTGCATACAGCCAGTCACCGACATCACGCTCAGCCATCCGGTTGAGGCGACGGCGCTCGGCCAGTTGTACCGTGATGTCGTCCTGTGGTTTTTCCGCCGCCTGTCCGGTGATGACCGCTTTTAGTAAACGGTGGTTCACCATATCGCCGTATTTGCGGATTGGGGATGTCCAGGTGGCATAGGTTTCCAGCCCCAGACCGAAGTGCGGCCCAGGCGTGGTGCTGACTTCCGCGAAAGACTGAAAGCGACGAATACGGCTATCGAGGAACTGGGTCGGCTGGGCATCCAGTTCGCGGCGCAGCGTACAGAAGCCTTCCAGCGTCAACAGCGTCTGTGCGTCGGCTTTAACACCGTACGTATCCAGCACGGCAACCGCCTGATCAATCGATACGGGGTCGAAACCGTTATGCACGTTATAGATACCGAAGCCCAGTTTGTCGCGCAGTACCATGGCCGCGCAGACGTTGGCTGCAATCATGGACTCTTCGACAATACGGTTGGCAATACGACGGTGTTCAACCACGATATCCAGCACGTCGCCTTTTTCACCCAAGAGGAAACGATAATCTGGGCGCTCTTTAAACACCAGCGCATGGGTGGTACGCCATGCGCTGCGTGCCAGACAGAGGCGATGCAGCAAACGGATTTGTTCGGCGATGGCATCGTTTTGCGGCTGCCATTCGCCTTGTTCTTCCAGCCAGTCAGAAACGTTGTCATAGGCCAGTTTAGCTTTGGATTCGATCCAGGCGGCAAAGAAGTGGATGTCGTCACCCAACGCGCCATCGGCAGCAATTGTTACGCGACAGGCGAGAACAGGGCGACGCTCGTTCGGGCGCAGGGAACAGATATCATCCGATAGCGGGCGCGGCAGCATGGGGATATTGAAGCCGGGCAAATAGTTGGTAAAGGCGCGCTGGCGTGCAATATTATCCAGCTCGCTGCCCGCATCCACATATGCGGTTGGATCGGCAATCGCGATGGTTAATTGCAATGAACCATCGCCGTTGTCCTGCACGTACAGCGCATCGTCCATATCTTCGGTGCTGGCACTGTCGATAGTGACAAAGCTCAGCGCGGTGAGATCTTCGCGAGCGAGGTCGCCGTCATGGCGTTCGGTTGCGTCAACGTCCGGGGCCGATCGCTCCAGATTGTGACGTGACAGTGTCACCCACCATGGTGCTAACGGATCGTCACCCGTGGTGATGTACTGCGTCAGTTCGGCATGAAAGCCACGGTCGCCCTTCAGCGGGTGACGGCGCATTTCTGCCACTGCCCAATCGCCCTCCTGAAAAGGATGCGTAACATCGCGCGCGGCGCGGCAGGGAATCACGTCTTTCAGCAGCGGGTGATCGGGTGTAATGGATAGACGATCGTCTTTTTTATGGATACGACCCACAAATCGGGTAAGGAAGGGTTCGATCAGCGTTTCTGGCTCGACAATCTCCCGATCTTTTTCGGTATGCAGGGTGGCGGTAATCCGGTCGCCGTGCATCACTTTCTTCATGTGTGGCGGGGGAATGAAATAGCTTTTTTGTCCGTCAGCTTCAAGAAAGCCAAATCCTTTATCGGTGCCTTTGACGACACCTTCAACTCGGGGAGCCTGAGAGTGAAGTTGCTGTTTTAGCTGTGCAAGCAGCGGGTTATCTTGAAACATAGCGTCCAGAAATACGGTTGTGAGTGGCTCGATTAGCGGTTCACAGTTTTACTCGAATCGGGTGCTGGCGGCAAGAATAATCGGGGATGGCAGGGTTACATAACGGCTGTCGATGCGTGAATAAATTCGAGCCAAGCCGATGCGACTTTTCCGTCGGCCACCTGCCGTAGGCGCTGTTGATTTCGCCACACGGCAGGCCGTCTGCATGATGATTTACTGCCTGATGGATAGAGGGTCAGGCGATACGTAGCAAAGGCTCTGCCTGCGTACTGCGGCGAACGCTAACCGGCACGGATTTAGATGTCGGCGTGTGTGTTTCATCGCCAAAACTGGATAGCGGCACCAGCGGGTTGGTTTCCGGGTAATAAGCCGCCAGATTGCCGCGTGGGATCGCGTAGCTCACCAGCTTGAAGCCGTTGACGACGCGAGTGATGCCATCGTTCCACAGCGTCTCGATATCGACTCGATCGCCATCTTCCAATCCTAACGCGGCGATGTCATCCGGGTTCATGAATAGCACTTCACGTTGACCATAAACGCCGCGATAGCGGTCATCCAGGCCATAAATCGTGGTGTTGTACTGATCGTGTGAACGCAGCGTTTGCAGCGTGAAAGGTACATCACTGCCTTGTAACTGCGGGAATAGCGTATCGGGCAGCATGGCATGGCTGAATTGCGCTTTCCCGCTGGGGGTGTTAAAGCGGAGCTCAGCGGCGGCATTACCGAGATAGAATCCGCCCGGCAGGTCGCAGTTGGCGTTGAAATCGGTGAAGCCGGGAAGGGTGGCGGCGATATGATCGCGGATGCGTGAATAATCATCCGCCAGCGTCAGCCAGTTGAGCTTTTCATGGCCGAGAACCGCATCAGCGATACCGGCGACAATCGCGGTTTCCGAACGCTGCAACGGCGAAAGCGGCTGCCCGACGCCTTGTGAGGCGTGCACCATACTGAAAGAGTCTTCGACGGTAATAAACTGTGCGCCGCTGGCCTGCATATCGAGATCGGTGCGGCCAAGCGTCGGCAGAATCAGCGCATCGACCTTGCCGGTAATCAGGTGGCTACGGTTGAGCTTGGTGCTGATGTGGACGGTCAAATCGCAACGGCTGAGTGCGTCTTCGGTGCGTGCCGAATCTGGCGCGGCGGCGGCGAGGTTACCACCCAGCGCGATAAGCACTTTTATCTCATCACGCAGCATGGCTTCCAACGCCTCTACCGTATTGTGACCTGCGGCATAAGGCGGTGTGAAATCATAATGCGCCGCCAGACGGTCGAGAAACGCGGCAGTCGGTTTCTCATCAATACCCATTGTGCGGTTACCTTGCACATTACTGTGACCACGTACCGGACACAGCCCAGCTCCCGGCTTCCCTAATTGCCCGAACAGCAGTTGCAGGTTCACGATTTCCCGCACGGTAGCGACGGAATGCTTGTGCTGGGTAATCCCCATTGCCCAGGTGCAGATCACTCGCGGTGACTGCTGATAAATGGCGGCGACGTAACGCAACTGCGCTTCACTCAGGCCGGATTGCTGCTCAATTTTTTGCCAACTTGTGGCATCGACTGCCGCCAGATAGTCGTCCACCTGCTGGGTATGCGTGGACAAGAAATCCTGATCAAATAAGCCAGCTTCTCCGGTAGCCAGACGCTGGCGATGCGTTTGCAACAGCGCTTTTACCATGCCACGCACAGCGGCCATATCACCGCCCAGATTGGGTTGCAGATAGGTTTCGCTGATGGTGCCGGACAGCGGTGTGAGCAGTTCCAGCGGGTTCTGCGGATTGGCAAAGCGTTCCAGACCGCGCTCGCGTAGCGTATTAAATGAAACGATGTGCGCACCGCGATCGGCAGCATGGCGCAGGCTGTGCAGCATCCGCGGATGGTTGGTGCCGGGGTTCTGACCAAAGACAAAAATCGCGTCGGCGTGTTCGAAATCATCCAGCCGAATAGTGCCTTTGCCGACGCCGATGCTTTGTTTCAGGCCGGTTCCACTGGCTTCATGACACATATTCGAGCAGTCAGGAAAATTGTTGGTGCCCAGCATGCGACCAAAAAGTTGATACAGATAAGAGGCTTCATTGCTGGCGCGTCCCGACGTATACAATTCTGCCTGATTCGGGTTATCCATGTTATTGATGTGGTGGGCGATCAGTGCAAATGCGGCGTCCCAGTTGATAGGAACATAGCGATCGCTGGCGCGGTCATAACGCATCGGATGGGTCAAGCGTCCCTGATACTCCAGGAAATAGTCGCTTTGCTGACGTAGTGTCGTGACGCTGTGAGCCGCAAAGAAATCCAGATCGACCGACTTGCGCGTTGCTTCCCAACTGACAGCTTTGGCACCGTTTTCACAGAAGCTGAACGTGCTGCTGTTGTCATCACCCCAGGCACAGCCGGGACAGTCAAAGCCTTTCGATTTATTGACCCGTAACAAATTTCGGATATTTTTCAGCGCTTGCTTGCTGTCGAGAACAAAACGCGTGGTGGCTTCCAACGAGCCCCAGCCGCCAGCCGCGTTGCGGTATGGCTTGATGGATGGTTTGAATTTCATAGACGTTCCGCAGGTGAATAAACCCGTCATACTTCAAGTTGCAGGTGTGTTGGCTGCCTCGCTCACCCCAGTCACTTACTTGAGTAAGCTCCTGGGGACTCGCTGCGTTGCCGCCGTCCTGAAACTCGAATTATTTAGGGTTTTGTTTTTTTTATGTGAACAAAAGTTTAAATATTTGCTCTTGAGAGAAGTGTAGGTGTCGTCGGCGATCGCGTCTAATCAAATGCGGCTATGGTGGGATAGAGGGCATTTATCGATGATATACTCGACTCTCACCCACTACAGAGTCTGACGATGGATATTAAGCAACTGCAATACCTCTGCAATCTGGAGAAAGAGCGTCATTTCGGCCGGGCAGCGGAGGCCAGCTTTGTCAGCCAGCCGACGCTCTCTATGCGGTTGAAAAATCTGGAGCGCGAGCTGGATCTGGCGTTAATTAACCGGGGTAACAATTTTGAGGGTTTTACGGCCGAAGGCGAACGCGTGCTGGCCTGGGCGCGGGAAATTGTCTCGGTGTATCAGGGGTTAAAGCTGGAAGTCGCATCGCTGAAGCGCGGCGTGAGTGGGGTCTTACGCATTGGCGCGGTGCCGCAAAGCAGTATCGCGCTGTCGAGCCTGCTGGCAGCGATAAACGAGGTTTATCCGCAATTGGATTTTCAGATCTCGCTATTCAGTGCGGATCAATTACTGGAAGCGCTGAATGCGCATTCCGTGGATGTTGGCATCGGCTTTTTCGAATTTTCGACGCTACAGGAGTTGCACTTTCAGGCGTCGCCGTTAACGGAGCAGGGTGTGGATGTGCTGTTCCATCCACAACATTTCCCGCAGTTGATGGGTGACACGCCGTTGGATCTCGAGGCTCTTTCCGATCTGCCGCTCTGTCTGGCGGAGGCCAGCCGTTATTTCCGTCGCTATCTGGATAGCCACTTCCGCGAAATGGGTGTATCGCCGTGGGTTAAGGTGGAAAGTGCTTCCATCCTGCAACTGCTGCAAAGCGTTTATGTCGGGCTTGGGTGCGCGATTGTTCCCCATGGTAGCCTCATCCCGCAAATGACGCCCGCGTTAGCGCTACGGCCGCTGCAATTTCCGCCGATGCGTCGTCGGGCTGCGGTCGTTGTCGCGCAGGTGGGCAAAGCGACGCCGCTGGCACAGAACTTTTTTGATGTGGCACAGCAGTGGTTGCAAACGCAGTCATAATCTGGCTCGTTTTTATTTTCTGGCGCATTTTTTGTTATGCAGAATATCAATAATATCTGATTAGTTATTTTCAAGATAAATAAATGTTAATGAGGTAAATGGAATATTAAATATAAAAATGGATTGTGCAAATATCCCTAGTGAAAGCGGAATAACAAAAATAGTTTAAATAGTAAAAAAACGTTTTATAACATTTAAAAAAATAGATACTTGGTAAGTAATAAGTTCGCAAATTATCAGCCAGAATAATTGACGATTAAAAACAAACATGGCCTTTTCGAACAGGATTTTTATTTTAAGTGGAGTATTCATTATGAAGAATAGTCACCATGATTTATTTGCTGCTTTTACACTCCCCAACGGCGCGACGCTGAAAAACCGGGTACTGATGGCACCCATGACCACCTGTAGCGGGTTTTACGATGGGAGTGTGACTAAAGAGCTGGTGGAATATTATCAGGCCAGAGCGGGTCGCATCGGCACTGTGATTGTGGAATGCTGTTTCATTGATGACAAAGGGTTGGCTTTTCCCGGTGCGATAGGAATAGACAACGACGACAAAATCGCCGGACTGGCTAAAATCGCGACGGCGATTAAAGAAAAGGGATCGACGGCAATCCTGCAAATTTATCACGGCGGCCGTATGGTTGAACCGCGTTTTATCGGCGGTGCCACACCGGTCGCGCCCAGTGCGATTGCCGCACCGCGCGCAGGCGCGATCGTTCCGGTAGCACTGACGGGGGACGAGGTTGACGCCATGATCGCAAAATTTGGCGATGCTGTCCGGCGCGCTATTCAGGCAGGGTTCGATGGGGTTGAAATCCACGGTGCGAACACCTATCTGATCCAACAATTCTATTCTCCCCACTCGAATCAGCGTACAGACAAATGGGGCGGCAGTCGTGATAAACGCGCCGCATTTCCGCTGGCGGTGTTAGATATTACCCATGACGTCGCGGATCAATACGCGGATTCCTCGTTCATTATCGGCTATCGTTTTTCGCCAGAAGAGATCGAAGAGCCGGGTATTCATTTTGATGATTCGCTTTATCTGCTGGAAAAATTAGCGGCACGCGGGCTGGATTACGTTCACTTCTCGATGGGAAATATTCTGCGTTCATCCATTGTGGAAAAAAATGATCCGACGCCGCTGATCAAAAAATATGTTACCCGTCGTTCCGCGACATTAGCCGCGATTCCGGTGATTGGCGTCGGGGATATTGTCAATCAGGCCGATGCAGAAGCCGCGTTAGACAATGGCTATGACCTCGTTGCGGTTGGCAGAGCCTGTATTGCTTATCCAGACTGGACAGATCGCATCGCTGAACAGGAAAAACTCGATCTTTATATCGCCAGCGATAAGCGTGAAGCATTAATAATTCCTGAACCGCTGTGGCGCTTCTCATTAGTTGAAGCCATGATTCGGGACGTGAATTTAACCAGCAAGAAATTTAAATCCGGCGCTTATCAGGAACGTGTTCAGGATGACGGTAGCGAACTGCAAATTACCGTCCATTTTGAACACAATCGGGTTGCCGATATCGCGTTGGATAACCGCGAGATGGATGCTTCACTGAAAATCAGTTTTGACATCATCCGCGAACGCATTCTGGATACCAATAGTCCACACGTTGATGCCGTAACGGGCGCAACGGCACAGAGTGAAGCGATTAAAAAGGCCGTCACCAAAGCAATGGTGAAATCGAGCAAAGACGCGATTCTGGCCGAGGGCGGTAACCCGAATGCACGCCGTGAAGCGGATGTGGTGGTGATTGGCAGCGGCGGCGCGGGGCTGGCGGCGGCGATTCAGGCCAGCGAAGCGGGCGCGCGCGTTATCGTGATTGAAAAGATGCCGGTCATCGGCGGAAACACCATCAAGGCTTCTGCCGGCATGAACGCGGCAGGCACGGTCTTTCAGCAGAATAAAGGGATTGAAGACAGCCAGACACTGTTTTATGAAGAAACACTGAAAAGTGGCAAACAGATAAACAACCCAGCGCTGGTGCAATATTTCGTCGAGCACGCGTCGGATGCGATCAACTGGCTGGCGCAGCACGACATCGAACTGAGCGACATCACCACCACGGGCGGCATGAGCGTGGACAGGACGCATCGGCCTGCCAGCGGTGCGGCGGTAGGGGGCTATCTGGTCAGCGGGCTGATTAAAAACCTCAATAAGCACAATATCGAAGTACTGCTGGAAACGGCGGTAACGGAAATTGTGCAGGAGAAGGGCAAAGTTACCGCTGTCCGAATCGTCAACGATGAACAGGAAGAAAATCTGATTGCGACAAAAGCGGTGATTGTTGCCACGGGCGGTTTCAGTGCCAATCAGGCGATGGTTGAGTCATATCGTCCCGATCTGAAAGGCTTTGTCACCACCAACCATAAAGGGGCGACGGGGGGGGGGATCCGTCTGCTGGAACAGATTGGCGCGGATACGGTGGATATGGGGGAAATTCAAACCCATCCGACGGTTGAACAGACCACTTCTTATCTGATCTCCGAATCCATTCGCGGCGGTGGAGCCATTCTGGTATCGCAGCGCGGGGAACGTTTCTTTAATGAGATGGAAACACGCGATAACGTCTCGTCAGCCATTGTTAATTTACCGGAAGGTTATGCGTACATCCTGTTCGACGAGCAGGTAAGAAACCGCAATCGTGCGGTCGAAGAGTACGTCTCACAGGGGCTGACCGTCAGCGCAGGGAGCGTCGCTGAACTGGCCGACAAGCTCGACATGCCACAGGCAGTGCTGCACGCCACGCTCGAACGCTACAACGTGTTTATTGCTCAGAAGCACGACGAGGACTTTGGCCGTACAACAGGGATGCGCGATCCGCTGAATCAGGCACCTTATTACGCCATTAAGGTAGCGCCGGGTGTGCATCACACCATGGGCGGCGTTACTATCAACGAGAAAGCGGAAGTGCTTAACCGCCACAAAGAGACGATTTCCGGTGCGTATGCGGCAGGGGAAGTGGTTGGGGGGATCCACGGAGCGAACCGCATTGGTGGTAACGCGGTAGCGGATATTATTATCTTCGGCATTCAGGCAGGGATTCAGGCGGCGGCGTATGTGCGGGCACCACGTCATTCTGGCGCTTTTCCAACGAAGGCGCGTAAGCCAAGGTTTGCGAACGCGGCGGCGAAAATCGCTAAAAATCAGCCGATGCTGATAGAGGAATAAGCGTTAGTAATAAAATCGTCGTACTGCTGGCGCGCGTCTGAAAGGGCGCTCGCCATTTTCCGCCCCTTTCCTCTCAGTGTCGCCATTCGTTCATGGGAGTTGCCTTATGCCGTCAGTCGATAACGCTTATGTTTATTCCGTTAATCTGATGGGTAGCCCCATCCAGCTCAAACTGTTTGTTCATGATGAAACCGCCGTCAGGCAGGTTTTCCTGCGCATCAAACAGCTTGAGGATGCTCTTACCGTTAATCGGGCACAGTCGGAAGTGATGAGCATTAACCATGCGGCAGGTAAAGCGTATGTTTCGGTCAGCCCGGTTGTCTTTGAACTGATTAAACGCGCCAAAGCGGTGAGTCTGATTGAAAACAGCGGCTTTAATGTGGCGATTGGTCCTGTTGTCAAACTCTGGAAAATCGGTTTTAGCGGTAGCACGGTGCCTGACAGCGCATCGATACAACGGGCGCTGGCATTCACGCATCCCGAACGCATTATCCTCAGAGAACAGGATCGCGCGGTGCTGTTAGAACGAGCAGGAATGGAGATCGACCTGGGAGCGATTGCGAAAGGTTACATTGCCGATATCGTCAGAGATGTCCTGCATCAACATGCGATTCAGGATGCGTTGATCAATTTGGGCGGTAACGTGCTGGCTATCGGCAACGCGCTGACGGATGAGCAAGGGCTATGGCGTATTGGCTTGCAGAAACCTTTCGCGGATCGCGATAGTCTGCTTGGTCTTATCAAGGTGCAGAACAAATCCGTGGTGACATCCGGCGTCTATGAGCGTTTTTTTACCGTGGATGACCAAATCTATCACCATATTCTCGATCCCCGCACGGGTTATCCGCTGGATAATGAATTACACAGTGTGACAGTTATTTCCAACGACTCTCTCGACGGCGATATTTACACCACATTATTGTATGGCATGGGGGTCAGCGCGGGTATTCACTTTCTACGAAACCAGCCGGATATCGACGCTATCTTTGTGACGAAAAACCGAAAGATTATCTTTTCTTCTCAGCGGCATCATACGTTTGAGTTGCTGGATAAGGATTATTTGATTACTCAGCATGAATGACTAGCCATTTATTTGATTCTGTGTGCAAAAATCAAACATGAGCATTGGTTAAGTAGATATCGCGCGACTGGTGTGCAGATAAATTATCCGTGGCTTACACACCCAGAAAACGAACGTGCCCGATTTGCCGGACAATCTCCAGATGTCTATGATACGCCGGTTTGGGTGAACATCTATCCGAAATGGCGGCGCTGTATCCTGAAAGCGAAAACGCATCCTGTCACAGCGCAGTATTCATTGGCGCTGAACCCTGCTATATATGAGATGAGCCTCAGACTGATTCACTGAAAAAAGGAAACGTTGATTATGAAGGTATTCTCTCCCCTCCCTCCGTTTGTCTCGGGAGCTGTTCTTTTGACCGCAGGAGTTTTCACCCTAACGGCTCAGGCTGCCGTGAGTCAGGAGAACCGTTCACTGGAACATATATATCAGAGCGCGCTAAAAGAAGGGGGCGTCGTTACTGTTTATGCGGGCGGAGACACCCCCGGACAGCAGGATGGCATCAAGCAGGCGTTTGAAAAACGCTTTCCTGGTATGAAGCTCAACGTTATCGTCGATTACAGCAAGTTTCACGATGCTCGCATCGACAACCAGTTAGCGACCAAATCGCTTGTGCCTGACGTTGTCCAATTGCAGACCCTACAGGATTTTCCTCGTTGGAAGAAAGAGGGTGTACTGCTGAACTATAAGCCAGCGGGCTGGGATAAAATCTGGCCTGAATTCCGCGATGGTGATGGTGCCTGGACTGGCGTCTTTGTTGACGCCTTCAGCAATGTGGTGAACAGCCGGCAGCTTCAACAGAAGGACTGGCCGCGTGAAGCCGCTGACTATCTGCGTCCAGAGCTGAAAGGCAAAATCGTTGTCACATACCCGAATGATGATGATGCGGTGCTTTTCTGGTTTAAGCAGGTCGTGGATAAGCACGGCTGGAGCTACGTTCAGAAGTTTAGCGAGCAGGATCCTATGTACGTTCGCGGGACTCAGGCGCCTGCCGATGATGTAGAAAGCGGCAAGGCCACGGCGACGTTTTCAACGGACGGCGCGCTGACCGTGGATGAAAAGTCAGCCTCACGGTTTGTGCTTCCTGAACATGACCCGTTTGTCTCTTGGGCTCAGAGAGCAGCGATCTTTAAAGACGCTAAGCACAAAGAAGGGGCAAAGCTCTATCTGAACTGGTTACTGGATAAAGAAACCCAGAAAAATGTGTGGTACATGTGGTCAGTGAGAACTGACGTGACACCGCCCGCAGGCTATAAGCACATCTGGGAATATAAAAATACCAGCCCGGCAGCCTTTGACAAATTCATGAGCGACAGAGCGGCGGTAGAACGTTTCCGCTCGCAGATCGGTCTGTATCTGGGCGAAGTTAAAGGAGAGCCGTCTCCTGGATGGTTGGGACTGCATCCTGAACAGCCTCTCCCACATTAAAATGCAAAAAGGCGCGACGCGCCTTTTTCGCTAGCCAATAAAAATGCGCGCCTTTGCAGGCGCGCATTTTTTATAACCAGTAGCTTATTTCAGTTCCAGTTCGTTCATTGCGGCGATGCTGAAGCCGCCGTCAACGTGCAGGACTTCACCGGAGATACCGGCAGCCAGATCGGAGCACAGGAACGCGGCAGAGTTGCCCACATCTTCAATGGTAACAACGCGACGGATTGGCGTAACGGCTTCGCAATGCGACAGCATTTTCTTGAAGTCTTTGATGCCGGACGCCGCCAGCGTACGAATCGGGCCAGCAGAGATAGCGTTCACACGCACGCCCTGAGCACCCATGGCATTCGCCATGTAACGAACGTTCGCTTCCAGAGACGCTTTTGCCAGACCCATTACGTTGTAGTTCGGGATGGCGCGCTCAGCACCCAGATAGGACAGTGTCACCAGCGCTGAGTTCGGGTTCAGCATCTTACGGCAGGCTTTCGCCATCGCAACGAAGCTGTAAGAGCTGATATCGTGAGCGATATTGAAACCTTCACGGGTAACGGCATCAACGTAGTCACCGTCCAGTTGGTCGCCCGGCGCGTAAGCGATCGAATGCACGAAGCCATCAAAGGTCGGCCATACGTTAGCCAGTTCGGTAAACAGTGCTTCGATGCTGGCATCTTCAGCGACATCACACGGCAGAACGATGCTGGAACCCAGTTCGCTGGCAAAGCCTTCAACGCGTGCTTTCAATTTGTCGTTCTGATAGGTGAAGGCCAGTTCGGCACCTTCACGCTGCATTGCTTGTGCAATACCGTAGGCAATAGAACGGTTGCTGGCAACACCTGTTACCAGAATGCGCTTACCGGTAAGAAAACCCATAGCAGTAATCCTTGTGATCATTGTTGCTGCGATCGCCATCTCTGTGCCGGTACAGGTACGCGGCAAGTGACGACCGAGATGAATAAACCGCGCGATTCTACCATGTTGGGGACGGTAGCGGTACTCCGAGCAGTATCCTCCCTGTTTCCACTGTCCTGTGGTCACAGGGAATACCGTCGTCGCGCGCGGAGATTAACGTTGTGCGCCGTCGCGTCGCCAGGCGTCGGCGCTGAGTGCTTCGCCGAAATGGCTGGCAATCAAACGTTTCGTCAGGTCATGTAGCGGGGCGGCCAATACATCGGCGGTACTGCCACGTTCTACCACTTCGCCAGCCTGCATCACCAGAATCTGGTCGCTGATGTGTTTCATCATGCCCAGATGCTGTGTCACGTAAATATAAGAGATACCGTGCTTTTCCTGTAATTCCAGCATCAGGTTGATAATCTGTGACCGCATAGACATATCCAGTGACGCCAGCGCTTCATCGGCAACAATCACCTTCGGTTGCAGGATCAGCGCGCGCGCCAGGCCGACGCGCTGCTTTTGCCCCGGTGCCAGCGCATGCGGATAGTAATAGGCGTGATCGGGACGTAACCCGACCTGATACAGTGCCTGATTAATCGCTCTTTCACGCGCTTCGGCACTGAGATCGGTATTCAGCCGCAGCGGCACATCCAGCAGTTGCCCAATGCGCTGACGTGGGTTGAGCGCATTGCTGGCATCCTGAAAGATCATGCGGATGCGCTGGCTGCGATAACGGTAATCACCGTAATGCAGCGGATGATCGTCGATAACCAGCTCGCCGGAGGTCGGCGCAATCATGCCGGAAAGCATTTTGGCCAATGTCGATTTCCCCGAACCATTCTCGCCAATGATGGCGAGCGTTTGCCGCTCACGTAGCGTAAAGCTGACAGATTTCACCGCTTCAACATGCTGACGACGGAATAATCCGGTCCGATAGCGGAACGTCTTGGTCAGATTGCGGGCTTCAAGTAGCATCTCAACCATCACGGTTCCTCCATGTTGAGCGGAAAGTGGCAGGCATATAAGTGGTTCTTAACCGAAAGCAACGGTGGCGTTTGCATGCACTGTTTTTGTGAGTAAGGGCAGCGTGGGCCGAGTCGACAGCCAATGGGCAGGTGTTCCAGTGAGGGAATCGCGCCAGTTAGCGTGTTCAGCCGGCTTTTGTGCGGCAGCGAACGGCCGAAATCGGGCATGGCGCGAATCAGCGCCTGCGTATAAGGATGATGCGGCGCGGTGATCAAATCTTCACTGGTCGCGCTTTCCACCGTTTGCCCGCAATAGAGCACGTTAATCCGGTCAGCCCATTTACTCATGGTTTGCAGGTCATGGCTGATGAGCAGAATGGTGGTGTTATTGTTTTGGTTCAAGCGCGACAGCAGGCGGAAAATCTGCGCCTGCGTGGTGGATTCCATCGCATTGGTCGGCTCATCGGCAATCAGCAG